>MHWN01000014.1 GCA_001825395.1 Candidatus Zambryskibacteria bacterium RIFCSPLOWO2_02_FULL_39_26 | reverse complement strand
CAAAGTTAAATTGGTTGCCCCGATTGCCCTTGAAGAGAAGACACGATTTGCAATCCGAGAGGGGGGCAAGACTGTCGGCGCAGGTGTGGTCACCAAGATCATCGCTTAGTAAACTTCCAAATTTGCCCGATCTCATCTTCTAAAATTTAAAAAATATCTTCATCATACTACGCGTACGCCTCAGATAATTTTCCAAATTTTATAAGCGACCTCGAACAAATTATGAAAGTTTTCAAAAAACCACCTCATGGTGGTTTTTTGATTATTATGTTGCGGTGTGATATACTCATTATTAGGATGGTTCACAATGCACAGAGTAGTTGTTTATAAGCAGAAGGCAGGTTCTCCCTACGTTGCCATTCATTTTCCTGATGGTGACGAAACCGAGCTCAATCCTGGTCCGGGCAAGCGTGTTTTCACTGCTGAAGCCAAAACGAAAAAGAGGGTATACAGACTCGCAACGTCACAGGTCAAGCAGCAAGGCATCGACATCGCCAAAGTTCTTGGTTTGCCGTAGTCATCTAGCTCGCTAAGTAGTGTTAATCACGAAAGGCGAGCTAGAATTGTTTTAATTTGAATATACTTCGGGTTACCGTAGTACTGCGGTTTGCAAAAAAAATTCGGACTTGAACAAAAAACAATTATCTGTTAGTATCTTTGAATCAAATATGGCGACAAAAGAAACAGTAAAAAAGTCAACGAGCTCAGGCGAAGTTGATACTGAGGCCAGCGGGCCGAATGTGAAAAAGAAAGCAGTTGTAAAAAAGACAACTCCAAAAAAAGTAGCTGCGAAAACAGTTGCAAAAGTTACAACTCCAAAAGTTGCCAAAGCTCCTGTAAAGACAACGGTGAAAGTTCCGGCAAAAGCAGATGTCATTTCAAAACTCCGAATTCGGGTCAGGGCTTATGAATACAAGATTCTGGATTTGTCTGTAAAGCAGATAATAGACACAGCTCTACGCTATGACGCAACTGTTCAAGGGCCCATTCCACTTCCAACAGAAATAAAAAAATACACAGTAAATCGCTCGGCTTTCGTCTACAAAAACGCTCGTGAGCAGTTTGAAATGCGAATCCACAAACGACTTATTGATATTTTAAATCCTACACCTAAAATAATGGAGGCACTGACCAATATGTCCCTGCCGAGTGGCGTCAACATCGACGTAAAAATAATCTAAAACGACGAACACCCGAGATTCTCTCAAGTGTTTTAGTTTTTCCATGCAGATAGGATCCTCTGCTTCTCTCTTTCAATCAAATACATGACAAGAATCATGATACAAGCAGAAAGAAAGTAGGTAAATCCTGCAAAGAGCGCTTCACGTCCAAAGTTGTAGAAAGCGCCAATCACAGAGAAGATTACCTGGGTCCAGAATCTGTTGCGAGGGATTTTCGCTAAGTCAACGCTCTTCCGGGCCGTACTGACGAGGCACAAAAGAACTACTAAGAACCAAACAAGTGCCGGGCCAAAATCAAATGGGTTGATGGGCATCACACTTCTCCAGTATTAAGATAATTGATTGTAGCTTCCATGTCAAACGATACTTGATCCTGTAGTAGATTTTGGCATTACAAGGATTACCTTGCGTGGGAAGCACAATGCCAAAATTCACTATGGGGTTGAATAAAAAAGGGATATCTGCTAGTATAGCCGAATCGTCAAAAGCGTTTTTAAGAGTGACTAGCGAAGGGCAATGTTGGGGGGATCTTTCTCATTACTGTCCGAAAACCGTCATCAAATTTATTTTAGTTTTAGCGCATTTCGTTGTTGCAGTTCAGTTTTATTCGTTCACCTTATTATCTATAAGGCTCACTCATAAAACTTCCTGCGCCTAGAACTGCATCTAAAACTAAAAAAATTAAAAACATGAAATTTATACTAGGAACAAAAATCAATATGACCCAAATCTTTGACGACAAGGGTCTAGTCCATCCAGTCACTCTACTAAAAGCAGGGCCTGTTGTTGTTACCGCTGTAAAAACTGTAGCGACAGATGGTTACGATGCTGTTCAAGTTGGTTTCGGCAAGCGTGCAGAGAAAAATCTAACCAGGGCTGTACGAGGACAAATGAAAGGAGGTAACTATATATATTTGAAAGAATTTCGAGTAGAGAATACACAGGGGAACCCTGTGTATAAGGAGGGAGATGTGATAGACCTATCTAATTTCAAAGTAGGCGATGTTGTAACAGTTTCCGGAACTTCAAAAGGAAAAGGTTTCCAAGGGGTGGTAAAAAGACACGGATTTAAAGGAGGCCCACGATCCCACGGTCAAAAACATTCGGAACACGAACCGGGTTCTATCGGTGGAGGAGGACGCGATGGTGGTCGTGTAGCAAAGGGCAAAAGAATGGCCGGACGAATGGGCGGCAACAGAATCACCTCAAAAGGTTTGACTGTTGTCAGTGTAAAACCAGAAACAAACGAAATTTTTATACGAGGAGCGGTTCCTGGAAGACGAGGAACGTTGGTGGAAGTCAAAAGTCTATAAAGTCATAAAGTCTGTAAAGTAAAATACATGGAAAAAGAAAAAGTAAAAAAGAATACAAAAAAAGTTAAGACAAAAACTCCCGTTCCCTTAGAAACTACAATTTACAATATTAAAGGAAAAGAAGCGGGAAAAATTTTACTTCCGGAAAGAGTTTTTGGTCTCAAGTGGAATTCTGATTTGGTCCACCAAGTGGTTACTTCCATGGAATCATCTGCTCGCACAAACGTAGCTCACACCAAAAACCGAGGGGATGTTTCCGGAGGTGGTAAAAAACCATGGCAACAGAAGGGAACTGGTCGTGCTCGACACGGTTCTATACGTTCACCTTTATGGATTGGTGGAGGAGTGACTCATGGTCCAAGAAAGGATAAAGATTACTCACGAAAAGTTAATAGGAAAATGAAGGCAAAGGCGCTTTACACTATTCTTTCTGAAAAGTACAAAAAAGGAGAAATTTTATTTGTTGATGATTTATCTTTACGAGTTATTAAGACAAAAGAAGCAAGAAATACACTTGACTCACTTTCAAAAATTTCTGGATTCAATGATTTACTTTCAAAGCGAAAAAATTCTGCCTTTATCGCTCTTGACTATAAGGATGTTACGACAGAAAAAAGTTTTAGAAATATGGGCAATCTTTTAGTAGATGAAATCAGAAATGTCAGTCCATTAGATTTGATGAAATACAAATATGTCGTTATTTCAAATCCAGAGAAAGGTTTACCTCAAATTTCTGAAAAACTCTTAAAATAATATGACAAATTTATCAAACATTTTAATAAAGCCTCATATTACAGAAAAAGCTACAGTTTCTGCTGAAAAATCTGTGTACGTTTTTAAAATTGATCCAAAAGCAACAAAAAGAGATGTAGAAAAAGCTTTCAAGGAAAAATACAAAGTTTCTCCTCTGAAAGTTAGCACAGTCACTATTCCGGCCAAAAATGTTTTTGTCAGAGGGAAACGAGGCAAAAAATCAGGCTACAAAAAGGCTTATGTTTATCTAAAAAAGGGGGAGAAGATTGAAATAATATAATATGAAAAAATATCATCCATATACAAAATCACGAAGAGAAATGTCTACCATTGAATATGGCAACTATCTTACTGTCTCTGAACCACACAAGGCTTTAACTCACGGTTTTAGACGAAAAATGGGAAGAAACAATCAAGGTCAGATTACCACTCGTCACAAGGGGGGAGGACACAAAAGACTTTTCCGAGAGGTTGATTTTAAATACGATAAAATAAATATTCCTTATACAATTAAAACAGTTGAGTACGATCCAAACCGAAGCGGTTTTATTGGCCTAGCGCAATACAAAGATGGAGAAAAAAGATATGTACTTTTACCAAAAGGTGTAAAAGTTGGCGAAGTTTTAGTTACGGGGGAGAATGCAGAACCAAAAGTGGGAAACAGATTGCCACTTAGAAACATAAACATTGGGACTTTTGTTTACAATGTAGAAGTTAAGCCACAAGGAGGAGCAAAGATCGCTCGTTCCGCAGGAAACTTCGTTGAAGTTATCGCAAAGGATGCCGGATATGTAGATATAAAATTACCTTCAACTGAAGTCAGAAAAGTTCCTGAAACTGCTTGGGCCTCGATCGGAGAAGTTGGGAACGAAGAAAACAGACTAATAAATCTTGGAAAAGCAGGACGCTCACGATGGCTTGGTATCCGACCAACAGTTCGCGGTACTGCTCAAAACCCAGTTGACCACCCATACGGAGGAGGAGAGCAGAGACAAGGCCGAGGACGAAGACGAGCTATCTCGGTTTATGGCAAACCTACCGGCAAGGGTCAGAAATCTAGAACTCCTAAGAAATACTCAAATAAATTCATTATTAGTCGCCGTCGAGTTGGCAAAAATAAATAGTTCGAGTCTTTATTGTCCGATTTCTACGTTGCTCGCTCCGTAACCCATGTCAACCTGCCAGGTTGACATGTTGATAAGTTGAGAGCGTCTGCGATCACGGTTTCAGAGAGACATGCGGAAGTCCGACTTCCGCAACTTTCCGCATTGATTGATAAATTGTAAAAAAGGGTGACTAGGCAATGTGCCGATGTCGCCCTTTAACTTACACAAATCAGATAAGTCTAAATATTTCTACACTATACGATTAATCGTGTAGTGTAGAGATAAGGTTTTTAATAAATATACTAATCAAATTTAAAATTTAACAGATTTTTAAAAAAGTGTAGATTTTGGTCACACTGTACTCAACGATGCCGAAAATGAGAAAGTCCTTATTTTGCACGTGATCAGACGAAAGAATGTGCGAAATAACGATTGGATATCTGTGAGTGCCGGGTATGCTCCCACATCTTCCTGGTGGGAGGTTTGTGACGAGAGAAAAGTTATTCCATGGGATTCTGTTGGTGAAGTTAAAATTTCACCAAAACTTCCCGAGTGGCTTCATGCCCGGCGCATCGGAGCAAGGAATATGTCTGGACGCTCTCACACCACAACCATCAAAGGCAGAACATACATCGATTGGTAGGTTTCAAAAAGGGCGACCATCGCGGTCGCTTTTTATCATACCTGCATTGCCGAGCACCACTTGGGTCTCATAGTGCTCGGGTTGACATCCAGACCCCTTTTGTATAGTATAGACGCCACTGAAGTATTTACATTCTGTTCGGGTTTTTAAGTAAGTCAGTACCACGAAAAGTGTGGTTTTTCTTTTGGCAGTAGCCAAAAAAATTAAAAATGACACGGTCAAGTAAAAAAGGTCCATATGTTGACGAGAGACTTCTCAAAAAGATTCTCGGAAAAAAATCCACTGAAACTGGGGTTATTAAAACATGGTCACGTGCCTGCGTTATTTCTCCGGAAATGGTCGGCTTTATTTTCGGCGTTCACAACGGCAAAACTCACTTAGAAGTTTCAGTAAATGAAGATATGGTAGGTCACAGACTAGGCGAGTTTGCTCCTACAAAGAAATTCATAAAACACGGAGGAAGAATGCAGAAGGAATTGGAACAGGCCAAAAAAGAAGGCGAAATCGCAGCAGCTCAATCCGCTAAAGCAGCTCCAGCCACTGGCACTACAGCAAAGAAATAGGTGCGATATGAATATACAAATCATGCGAATGATACGAATAAAAATACAAAAATGAACACAGCACACGCTACACTTTCAAATTTCCGACAAGCTCCTCGCAAAATGAGGCTAGTTGCTAACGCAGTTAGAGGAAAGAAAGTATCAGACGCTTTGGTGAACCTCGATTTCATTGCAAAAAGAGCTTCAGCTCCAATCAAAACTCTTATTATGTCAGCTCTTGCAAATGCAAAAGCACAAGATATTCCAACAGAAAATTTAATAATAAAGACTATCAAAGTAGACGGGGGAGCGATATTGTATCGAAGACGACCAGCAGCTCGCGGTTCTGCTCACCCTATACGAAAACGAACAAGTTCTATTTTTGTTGAATTGGGAGAAAAAAAGGAAAATGTAAAAATCAAAGTGAAAAATGACAATGAAAAATTAAAAAATTCGAAACAGAAATCTAAATCATAATTTTACATTTTGATATTTAAACTTTAAATTATTATGACACACACCGTACACCCATATTCGCATAGACTGGGCATTATCAGAGATTGGAAATCTCGATGGTTTGGCGTGAAAAATAAATACAAGGAATTTTTGAAAAGTGACGTTCTGCTTAGAGAATATTTGGAGAAAAAACTTCGCGGGATGTATGTGTCAAATATTGAAATGGAAAGAGGGGAGAAATTTTTGAGAATAATCATAGAAACTTCCCGACCGGGCATCATTATCGGCCGAAGCGGTGACGGCGCGGTAAAGCTCAAAAACGATATTGTTGCGTTTTTGAATAAAAATAGACTTTCTTCCGGCGGTGAAGTCAAACTTGATATAAAAGAAATAAAATCTCCTGAATCAAACTCCGCAATAGTAGCTCAAATGATTGCCGATGGTTTGGAAAAAAGACTGCCTTTCAGGCGGGTGGCCAAGCAAGTGGTTGAAAAAGTGATAGCTAACCGAGATGTCAAAGGAGTAAAAATTGAACTTTCAGGAAGATTGGCCGGCGCCACAATGGCTCGCAAAGAGAAAATAAAGCGAGGCAGAATTCCCCTTCAAACTTTCCGAGCCGACGTTGATTTTACAAAATACGAAGCCAGACTACCATATGGGGGAATAGGCATAAAAGTTTGGATATATAAGGGAGAGATCTTTAGAAAATAAAAGTGTAAAAATCAAAATGAAAAATTACAAATTAAAATTAAAAATGAGAAATCCAAAAATTTTAAATTTTGCACTGTCATTTTTAATTTTGATATTTACATTTTAAATTATTTATATGTTAGTACCAAAAAAAGTAAAATATAGAAAGTGGCACACAATGAGAAAGAATGCCAACAAAGTTGGCGTGGCTTCGCGTGGCATAACTGTGGCTTTCGGCTCGCATGGGCTAAAAGCTTTGGATGGCGCTAGGATAATGAGCAACCAGCTTGAAGCAGCCAGAAAAGCCCTTTCCCGAGAACTTGGAAAAACTGGCAAGCTTTGGATCAGAGTTTTTCCGGATATGCCACTGACCAAAAAACCGGCTGAAGTGAAGCTTGGAAAAGGCAAGGGAGATTTGTTCGGATACTGCGCGCCAGTTAAGCCCGGTCGGGTTATTTTTGAAGTGGATGGGGTAACGCAGGAAGTGGCTGTTGAGGCGCTAAGAAAAGCCGGGACAAAACTTCCCTTACGGACAAGGATAGTTTCAGCTCATCACTAAAATACGAATTTATACGAATGTAATCGAATTTACGAATATGAAAATCAAAGAATTAAAAAGTAAAAACCCAAAAGAACTCAATTCGCTTCTGTCCGAAAAAACTTCGGCTTTGCGGGCATTCCGTTTTGCCGTGGCTGGAAGCAATGTCCGAAATGTTAAGGAGGGACTGACTCTTAAAAAAGATATAGCCAGAATAAAAACCATTTTAAACAATATCAAATAACAAATTTCCAATGACAAAACAAATCCAAAATCCAAATATCAAAAAAACAATAAAATCAAACACCAAAACTTTAACTGGCGTGGTTGTTTCAGATAAAATGAAAGACACTGTCGTTGTTTTGGTAAATCGTTTTGTCAAACATCCAAAATATGGTAAATACATTTCAATACACAAGAAATTCAAGGCTCATGATAAAGGCAATACCAAGAAAATAGGAGATAAAATAACCATAAAAGAATGTAAGCCAATTTCAAAGGATAAACATTTTCGGGTAGTCGAAAGTTAAAAGTTTATAAAGTCCATAAAGTAAAACTATGATACAACCACGATCCATCGTTAAAATAGCTGACAATTCCGGGGCAAAAATCGGACGAGTGTTCAAAGTGCTCGGCAGTTCAAAAAAAAGGTACGCTAGTATTGGAGAATTGGTAGTTATTTCCATTCAAAAAGCCGAGCCTCGAAAAGCTACCAAGAAAAAAGATGTGGTTTACGCTCTTGTGGTAAGACAGCGCGCTCCATTTCGAAGAAAGGACGGATCATACATTAGGTTTGATGAAAACGCAGTGGTGCTTGTGATGAAAGAGAAACTTGAACCGATTGCCGGACGCGTTTTCGGACCAATACCTAGAGAAATCGGCGAAGTTGGCTATCAGAAGATTATTAGTTTGGCTCCGGAAGTAGTTTAATACGAATTATACGAATGTAATTGAATTTACGAATAAAAATATGCACGTCAAAAAAGATGACAAAGTAATAGTTTTGACAGGAAAGGACAAAAGCAAGACCGGTTTGGTGATTAAAGCATTGCCAAAAGAAAACAAAGTGATAGTTTCCGGGGTGAATGTATTAAAAGTCCATAAAAAGCCAAGAAAGAGCGGGGAGAAAGGGCAGATTATTGATAAAACAATGCCGATTCACGTTTCTAACGTGAGAAAGACAAAATAAAATTTTAAATTTTAATTTATAAATTTTAAATCAAATTCAAATTTTAAAATTAAAAAAATATTATGAAATCGATCAAAGAGAAAACAAAAGAATCATTTGAAGCGCTAAAGGGTGAGTTCGGTTATACAAATCCTATGCAAGCGCCAAAGATTGTCAAAATTGTTGTCTCTGCTGGGGTCGGCTCTCTCAAAGATAAGAAAAAAATTGAACTTGTTGCAGACAGACTTTCAAAGATTACAGGGCAGCTTCCGGCCAGAAAAGGAGCAAAAATTTCTCTGGCCGCTTTCAAGGTCCGCCAGGGGGACACGGTTGGTATGCAGGTTACGTTGCGCGGACAGAGAATGTATGATTTTTTAGACAGACTTGTGAACATTGCTTTACCTCGAACAAAAGACTTCCGTGGGATTTCAAGCAAGGCCATAGATGGAATGGGTAATTATACATTGGGCATTAAAGAGCACACTATTTTTCCAGAAACTGGGGATGAGGAACTCAAAGACATTTTCGGTCTTGCAGTAACTATCGTTACAAATATAAAGGATAAGAAACAAACCAAAGCTTTTCTTCAACATCTCGGATTTCCTTTTAAAAAAATTGAAGCAAAAGAGGAAAAAGCCAAAACAGTTCGAAAGCGAATGAGAAAACCAAAAACAGACCTGCCCACAGGTCCGACAGTAACTCAAACTGCCGCCGCATAGTCCCCGATAAGTGGATTTTTGTACCAACCCATGTCAACCTGCCAGGTTGACATGTTAATAATGGGGATGTGCTTTGTAGTCTGCTTGTTCATTGGGGCGATCAGCATGTATTTCTATCTCGAGATCAATGGAAAAGGTCGGTATGGACACGGTCTAACCAGACTAGAGCGAAAGCGACAAGATGCTCTCATGAATATCGGCAATCGAATTGCTAATGTCGTGAGAAAGGAATTTTCTTGGGCTACCGCAACCTCGGTACCATTGGGGGCTAGTTGTCAGGTGACTGTAAAAGATGGTGGTGAACTCGCACTGCTTCTTGGAATCAGCCAGAGTGACAATCAGGTTGTTATGAGCTTTCGCTCTCGGAATTTTCGAAAGCAAAAGACTTATACAACCGAGGAAGCGTCATTAGTCACCGCCATTCAAGATGTAATTAAGTTCCTCCGCTGGCCTCTCTTCTCAAGCCAGCCGACACCCCGATGGGTGTCGGCTGTTTTCTTTATTCATATGTACGTTAAATATATGCTATAGCATATATTTAACGTACATAATATGAATGGGTGGTAGTAAATGTTTCGAAGCCGTTTGACCATTAGTGAAATTGACATTATATGGTTAAATTGATAGTATGACCTTCGAGCGAAATATCGCTTTTTTAATTAGTATTTCTTAGAACTTTCATAATTTTGATGAAATTCGAGGCGGAAATGTGAAAAGGCGAGGAGCCTTACAAGTCGTAAGGTGACGAGGATTTTTACGGTTTCAACGAAGGAGTTCGCCAAATTTGGAAGTTATAACATATGGCAAAAACATCTGTAAAGGCAAGAGCGGCAAAAAAGCCGAAATTCTCGACTCGGGCTAAAAACCGTTGCTTTAGATGTGGACGCGGAAACGGTTTTATGAGAGACTTTGGTCTGTGCCGAATCTGCTTCCGCGAGTTAGCTAATGAGGGGAAAATTCCCGGTATTAAAAAGTCGTCATGGTAAGTCAAGCCTCACTAGAGGGGAGATACTGCCGAGATATTATAAATAATTTCTAATTTCTAATTTCTAAACAATTTTCAATTTAGAAATTGAAAATTAAAAATTGAAAATTTAACCCATGGATCCAATCGCAGATATGATAATCAGAATAAAGAACGCTTCTGATTCAAGGAAAGAATCTGTGGTTTTTCCTTATTCAAAACTCAAACTTGCCATTCTGGATATTTTACAAAAAAACGGATACATCGCCTCATTTGGTAAAAAAGGGAAAAAGGTAGTCAAGTTTATTGAAGTCGGGCTTGCTTATGAAGACGGAATACCAAAAATAAGCGAAGTGGAACGAGTTTCCAAAACCTCAAAAAGAGTTTACATAAAATCCAAAGATGTGAAAAAGGTAAAAAGCGGATTGGGACTTCTTATTCTCTCAACTCCAAAAGGTATCATGACAGACAAACAAGCCCGGGAAACAAAGGTCGGGGGAGAAGCCCTGTTTAAAGTGTGGTAGCACTTTAAAGAATGTAAACTGTAAAAATCAAAGTGAAAAATTACAATTCAAAATCGAAAAATAATAAGTTCAAAAATTTTGCATTTTACACTGTCATTTTGAATTTTGATATTTAAATTTTTAATTAGCAATCATGTCACGAGTAGGAAAAAAAGTAATAGCCATTCCACCAAAAACTGAAGTATCAATGTCAGGATATGTATTAACTGTAAAAGGACCACTTGGAACTTTGACAAAAAAAATGAAACAGGATATTGAGATAACTATCGGAGCTTCCGAAATAACCCTCGTACCCAAAAAAATTACACTTGAAACCAAAGCCCTTTGGGGAACATACGCCTCACACATTATGAATATGATAAAAGGAGTTTCCACTCCTTTCGTCAAGAAACTTATCGTGGAGGGTATTGGCTTTAAATCGGAAGTTAAGGGCAAAAATCTGGTTTTGGCCCTTGGTTTTTCCCATCCGGTTAATGTGCTAATACCAGAGACGCTAAAAGTTACAGCGGAAAAAAATGTTATTATAGCTACAGGAATTGACAAAGAAGTTGTCGGTGAGTTTATGGCTAGTGTTCGAGCTCTAAAAAAACCGGAACCGTACAAAGGAAAAGGAATCAGGTATGAAGGGGAAGTTGTAAAGAGAAAACAGGGGAAGAAAACAGTGTAAAAAAATTTCTAATTTTCAATTTCTAATTTCTAAACAATGAAATTAACAAATATCAAAAAAGAAAAAAGGGTAAGAAGGCACAAAAGAATTCGGGCCAAGATTTTTGGCACTGAAAAAATGCCGCGATTGTCCGTTTTTAAATCAAATAAGCATATTTCTGCTCAAGTGATCGATGATATAAATTCTAAAACTTTAGTTTCCGCTCATTCTAGAGAAGTGAAAGGTAAAAACATGATGGAAAAATCAGAAAAGGTGGGCGAGAGTTTGGCCAAGAAAGCTTTGGCAAAAAAAATAAAAAAGATAGTATTTGACAGAGGAGGGTTTATTTATACAGGCAACGTCCGAGCCCTGGCCGAAGGAGCCAGGAAGGGGGGATTACAATTTTAAATTTAAAATTTTAAATTGACAACATATGGAACCAGAAGAAATACAAAAAACAATAGAAAAAGACAGCTTGCCAGAAGGAGAAGTCGTGATTGAACCGATTCTGGTAAAAGCAGCTGTTAAAATTCCCCAAAAGGAGTTCAAAAAAAATCAAAGAAAAGGTTCTCCCAGAAGAGAAGCCAGGATCAGATCGGAATTTGATCAGAAAATCATAAGCATCAGACGGGTCACTCGGGTGGTAACTGGTGGGCGAAGATTTGCTTTTTCTGTTGGAGTGGTTATAGGCGACAGAAAGGGCCGTGTCGGAGTTGGTTTGGGCAAGGCTGGCGATACTCCAGTGGCCATAGATAAGGCGGTCAGAGATGCAAAGAAAAATATGATTAAAATTCCTTTGACAAAAAACAGCTCGATTTCCCACGAGGTCAGGGCAAAATACTCAAGTTCGGTGGTCTTAATCATGAAAGCTCCCGGAAAAGGTATTTTGGCCGGGTCATCTGTCCGGGTGGTTTTGGAGTTGGCCGGTATAAAAGAAGTCAGCGCCAAACTTTTCTCCCGAAGCAAAAATAAAATAAACAACGCAAAAGCGGCGATCAAAGCCTTAGCACAACTAAAGCCTAAAATGTAAACATCAAAAATCAAAATGAAAAATTACAATTTAAAATTAAAAAATAAGGAATTCAAAAAATTTGCATCTTGCAATGATATTTTGATTTTTGATGTTTACATTTTTAATTAACTATCATGCAAAGACACAATCTGAAAAGACAGCATCGAAATAAGAAATCCAAAACGATTGGTCGAGGCGGTACTCGCGGCAAAACATCGGGTCGTGGAACCAAAGGCCAAAACGCTCGAGCCGGTCACAAAAAGCGCCCGGAAATTCGGGATTTCATAAAAAGAATTCCAAAATTGCGAGGTCGTGGCAAAAATATAAACACCAGTATTGAAACCAAGCCGACTGTCATAAATCTTTTAAAAATCAACCTTGTTTTCAAGGAAGGGGAATCGGTATCACCAGGAACACTTTTAAGCAAATGTCTGGTGACTCTTGAAAAAGGCAGAATGCCGAAAATCAAAATTTTGGGTAACGGGGCATTAGATAAAAAATTATTTTTTAAAGAGATAAAAGTTTCAGAAGAGGTGCGGAAGGCTGTGGAAAAAGCTCAAGGTAGTGTAAAATAAAATATCATGAAGGGATTTTTTAACAAGTTAAAACTCATATTTCAGGACAGAATTTTAAGAAAAAAAATATTTTTCACCCTTTTTGTCCTGATCATTTTCAGGTTGCTTGCGGCAATACCTATTCCGGGCATTGACCACGACAGATTGGCCCAGTTTTTTTCCAGTAACGAATTCCTCGGGCTTTTGAGCGTCTTTTCCGGAGGAGGTCTTTCGCAGTTTTCCATAGTGATGCTTGGCGTCGGTCCTTACATCACCGGGTCGATTATCATGCAGCTTATGACTATCATGTCTCCGAAACTGAAAGCTTTGTATCATGAAGAAGGCGAAGCTGGCCGGAGAAAATTTACTCAATATGGCAGATTGCTGACAGTGCCTCTCGGTTTTTTACAAGCCTTCAGTTTTATAAAAATTTTAGAGAATCAGCAAATAATTACAGACATTTCTTCCTTGACTTTGGTTACTACCCTTTTGGTTATTACCGCCGGCTCGGTTCTTCTGATGTGGATTGGAGAACTTATTTCTGAATACGGCGTGGGAAACGGCGTCAGTCTTATCATTTTTGCCGGTATCGTGGCCGTTCTTCCCACAAGCCTATTACAGCTCATAGCTTCTTTTGATCCGTCCCAAATTCCAATATACTTGGCTTTTCTAGGTGTGGCCGCTATCGTTATTATCGGAGTAGTTGTTATTACCGAAGCGGAAAGGCCGATACCTATTACCTATGCCAAACAGGTCCGGGGTAATCGTATTTACGGTGGAACTTCTACATATTTGCCGCTTAGAATAAATCAAGCCGGGGTTATTCCGATAATTTTTGCCTTGTCCATACTACTATTTCCGCAGATGATTTTGCAATTTTTGCAAAATTCGGCAAACGCCATAATACAGAATGTCTCCTCGGCTATACTTTCAGTTCTGGCTAATAATTGGTTTTACGCCATCACTTATTTCTTCCTGGTATTTATTTTCACTTATTTCTACACGGCGGTTACATTTGATCCGGATCAAATTTCCACAAATCTGCAGAAAAACGGGGCCTTTATTCCGGGAGTTCGCCCAGGCAAGTCAACTTCGGATCATATTTCAAAAATCTTAACCCGGCTGACTTTGGTGGGAGCTTTGTTTTTGGGTTTTATCGCCGTTTTACCTCTTATCATGCGAGGAGTGACTGGAATCACGGCGGTTTCTATCGGCGGTACGGCTCTTCTAATCGTGGTGTCAGTCGTCATCGATCTTATTAAAAAAATAGACGCTCAAGTCTCAATTCGCGAGTATTAGAACTTCCAAATTTGGCGAACTCCAGTTGTCACACTCAAATCCTCATTATTCTAACTTACAACACCCATCATCTACGCCATGGCGTAGATTGAAAGGTTAGTATATAGTATATCTATGTCAAAAAGAAAAATTTTTCACTACAAAGGGATAAGAGTAAATGCTTTTGGTTTACCGGTATCAGGTAGTAATAAAACAGATAAAGTTAGAAGAAACAAAAGATTTTACAATATTTCATTCAAGTCAATTTTTAAAGAAGATGCTCCAAAAAATCTTATTGTTATGTACGATATCCCCCATAGTTTGAAAAAAGAAAGAGATTGGTTTCGAAGGCACTTGATAAAGTTTGGATATGAAATGATACAAAAGAGTGTTTGGGTTGGACCTTCACCCCTACCAAAAGAGTTTGTTGATTATCTGGAGGAAATAAAAATAGGGGATAAATTCAAAACTTTCAAATTAGCTAGAGCGTACAGTCCATTAATCTCAGCCATGGCGTAGATGAAGGTGATTTGAATACAGCAACCCTGATAGTTTTACTACTTGCAATTTCGCTGGGGGGGGTAAAATTGAGTTATTAAAATTAAACTAAAAAAATTATAGGAATAGAAAAATATACACCAAGTGAGGAGGATGTAAAAGCTGCAGAAGAAGCAATTACTCCCGAACACAGTGATTTGACTAAAACTAGAGAATTTCTTCTAGCTAAATTAAAATCAGAATCTGGTTTAGATGACACGACTTTTGATGAAATAGTAGCATCGTTTAAGTTTGAAGGTAATGAAAAAATGGAAGGAGAGGCTTCTTCATTCCATGTAGATGGTCACGATTATCATGCTGTAACTTTTTGGAATACAGAAAAAAGAGAAGAATCGTTTAGAGAAATAATGACAGATGGTAAAATTATTAGTGAAAATGAAGCAGAGTCTTTTAAGGCAAAGTATCGCAAAGTGATAATTGGTTTAATGCATATTAACAAAGACAGTATTAAGGGTTCGTCTTTATCCTAAGATATAAACATGTCAACCTGGCAGGTTGACATGTTTTAGGTTGACATGTTTTACATAAGTGCCCAAGTGGCACTGTTTTGTTATACTTATTGAATGACACCACAAACTTTTATTTTTATGGGTCGTTCTGGGTGCGGGAAAGGAACTCAGGCGGATTTGCTTAAAAAATATCTTAAAGAAAAAGATCCGAATGCAGAGATTTTTTATATTGAAACAGGAGCTAATTTTCGAGAATTTGTAAAAGGGCAGAAATACTCTAACCAACTAGCAAACAAAATATATAAAAACGGGGAAAGACAGCCAGATTTTCTGGCTATCTGGATGTGGGCTCATATTATTTTAAATGATTTTAAAGGAACGGAGCATCTTTTTTTTGATGGCATCACCAGGTCATTACCGGAAGCCATGGCTTTTACAACTGCTCTGGAATTTTATGAAAGAAAGGCCACCGTTATTTTTATAAATGTTTCCAGGGAGTGGTCGGAAGCAAGACTTTTAGCCCGCGGCAGAGCTGATGATAAAAGTGAAGCCGAAGTGATCAAGCGATTAAACTGGTTTGATCGTGATTCTATTCCAGCCCTCGGCTATTTTAAAGTTAACGATAGATACAATGTTTTGCAGATGGACGGGGAGAAAACTATTGAGGAAGTTCATTACGACATTGTGCAAAAACTGGGTTGGTAGTAGTGTTATTCGTCTAATGGTTAAGTTAAAAACAGCGGAAGAAATAGCCATTTTAAAAGAAGGTGGTCAGCGCCACGCTTTTATTTTGTCGGAACTTGCCAAAAAAGTGGCACCTGGGGTTTCTACTAACGATTTGGAAAATTATGCCAGGAAACTCTTGGAAGAGAGTGGAGACAAGGGAGCTTTTTTAAATTACAAACCTAGCGGAGCAAGACGAGCCTACCCGGCAGTTTTAAATGTTTCGGTCAATGACGAAATTGTCCACGGCATTCCAAATGAAAATCCTAAAATTTTAGAAGAAGGGGATATTGTTTCCATTGACCTCGGCGTTTTACATAAAGGACTTATAACAGATAGTGCTATAACTGTCGGTGTCGGTAAAATTTCTTCACAAGACAAAAAACTTCTACAGCACTGCAAAGAGGCCCTGGACATCGGCATAAAAGCGGCTAGAGGGGGTGCCTATATCGGGGATATTGGTTACGCCATACAATCCTTCATTAAGCCCCTAGGTTACGGCCTCTGCCAAGGCCTTGCGGGGCATGGGGTGGGCTATAAGGTCCACGAGGAGCCGTTTGTGCCTAACCAAGGCAGAAAGGGTGAGGGCGAGCTCCTACAGCCGGGCATGGTTCTTGCCATTGAGCCAATGATTACTTTGGGGACTGACAAAATAGTACTGGACAAAGATGGCTACACTTACAAAACAGCTGATGGAACAAAGGCCGCCCACTTTGAGCACACCATTGCCATCACAGACGGTGATTCTATTATTTTGACCAAATAATTTCGCGTACTCCAAAAATGATAAGTTGAAAAAGAAGTTTTAGTATATACAACACAATTAAAAAATCTCCGCAAGTTCCCCTTACTTTGCTCGGAGTTATAATTCAAACAGGGTTACGATAGATATTTTCTATCTAATAATTTTTAAGGGAGCTCAATATTTTTGGACCACGATGAGTGCCTTCGGGCGTTCTGACGAGTACAATTGCGGGCACCCACCTACTTTTCTTAGTAGGGGAATATCTGTCTAACCCTATTAAAATACTCACGGAGACGTGGGTGTTTTAATTTGGAATTTTTAGTTCAGTTGAGTTTGGTTGTATAATGAACCGATGATTCACACGCCACTTTTCAAAAAAACATTTGCTCTTCTGTTTTTGGTTGGATTGGTTGCTGTTTCAGCTGATACATTTTACCTGTACTGGTCGTTTTGGTGGCTGGATACTCTAGTACATTTTTTTGCTGGAATGGCTGTAGCTATGGCCGGAGTTTTGGTTTGGGATTTTCACTACAAGACCATTACAGGTGTTTTTGGGACAATTGTCATTGCCGTAACAAGCGCCGTAATGGCCGGAATTTTGTGGGAAACCTTTGAATTGTATTTTGATTTATCCTATCCGTCGGACGGGAGGTATTACTACATTGATACAATTTCTGATCTACTCATGGATACTTGCGGAGGATTTTTTGGGGGTCTTTACGCTCGCATGGTTTTAATAAAAAACAACCCAAACTTGAAATAAAATGGCAAAAGATTTGCACGTTACTTTTTTTGGCGGAGTTGGCACGGTTACCGGAGCCAATTTCCTTTTAGAAAGTCCAAAGACAAAAATTCTGGTTGATTGCGGACTTTTACAAGGAACGCCAGATGCATATATGGAGAACACAAGACCTTGGGATTACGATCCGAAATCGGCGGATTATTTATTTACCACACATTCGCATTTGGATCACATTGGCCGTCTCTGCAAATTGGTAAAAGACGGTTTCAGAGGAATTATTTACTCCACTCCGGAAACAAAAGAAATTGCTGGTGTCATGCTACTTGACGCCATAAAGGTGATGTCTGCCTACGGGGGATTTCCCGAAGGGAGAGAAAACGATCAAAAGCCGCTTTATGGAATTGACGATTATAATCAGGCTTTCAATCAATGGAAGACAATTTCATACCACAAAGAAATAAAAATTAACGAAGAATTTTCGGTCTACATAAAAGATGCCGGTCACATACTCGGTTCTGGAATGTATGAGTTCACCTTTTCCCCTAGGCGTCGCCTAGGGGAAAAGGTGAAAGTGGTATTTACGGGGGATACCGGGAACTCGCCAGCGCCGCTTCTTCGCGACACAGAAAAAATTTCCGACGCGGATTATTTGATAATAGACAGTGTTTACGGCGACAAAAACCACGAACCAAAGGAAGAAAGGGATAGAAAATTCAGACGAATCGTTATGGAAACAATAGAAACTAGAGGAGCTTTGATTATTCCGGCGTTTTCTATAGAGCGAACCCAAGTTATTCTCTATGAACTGAACAATTTAGTGGAGGACAAGAAAATTCCATCGGTGCCGATTTTCCTTGATTCGCCGCTTGGCAGTAAAGTTACGGAAATTTATAAAAGAAATATAAATGACTTCAATCTTCCCGTTCAAAAAGAAATAAAAGACGGAGATAATATTTTCAAATTTCCAAAACTTTCCATAACTCATGGGAGAAATCAGTCCGAAGATATCGTAAAAACTGCAAATCCAAAAATCATTATCGCTGGTTCTGGGATGTCCACTGGTGGGCGTATAGTTTCTCACGAAATAAATTTTCTTCCCGACCCAAAAAGCACCATTCTACTTATGGGCTACCAAGCTCTCGGCACTTTAGGCAGACGAATACAAGACAAACCAAAGGAAGTGGAAATAAATGGAGAGATGATACCGGTCAATGCCAGAATTGAGACAATCTCCGGATATTCCTCGCACAAAGATTCGGATGGTCTGGTAAATATGGTCGCTGACACATCAAAAACAGTGAAAAAAGTTTTTGTGGTTATGGGTGAACCAAAGGCCTCTGTTTTTCTAGTCCAGCGCCTTAGAGATGAGTTGAACGTGGATGCGATTTATCCTGAGAGGGGTGAGGTATATGAATTAAAGTAAATATGGTACAATGAATGTTAATATGAAAAAATTGTCTCTAAAAACTGTCATTTGGAAGGAGGGCAAATACTATATTGCTCAATGTTTAAATGTTGATGTTTCTACTTTTGGAAAGACAAAAATAGAAGTGACCAAAAATATTAAAGAAGCTCTCGAATTGTATTTTGATGGCAGAAACACAAAATCAATACCTAAAGTGCTATCTCCTTCTCTAATTCAGACTTCTGTAATATATGCCTAGATTATAATGTGAGCAAGGGGAGTCCTTGCTCAGTCTTTGCTTTAATCTCACGAATTAACTAAAACAAAAGACTCGGGATTCCCGAGTTTTTTGTTTTAGTTAGCTAGGGCTACGATCTTTTTAAATATCTCTGGATTGTTTTCCACAAAGCCGGCTAAAATCTTTCGGTCAATTAGAATTCCTTTCTTTTTTAGTCCTCCCATAAGACGACTATATGAAGTTCCGAGAGATTTTGCTCCATATGAAATTTTTACATTCCACATTTCTCGAAAATCTCCTTTTTTATCTCGTCTGTGAGCAAAAGCAGATGCTCCAGCGTGAAGTATGGCTTCTTTTGCCTGTCTTTCTTTTGTAGAGCGGCCATGCCTGAACCCCTTTGTTCTGAATAATCTACTTCTTCGTCTTTTTAAGGCGTTAACCGCTTTTTTAACTCGTGTCATGGTGTTTAATGTGAAATGTAAATATCAAAAATCAAAATTTTTTAATTTTGATTTTTTCATTTTTAACTTTTAATGTAGAACGCTCTATCTTTGTTGCTAATTTGAAATTTCACACCTCGTTTCTTTGCAAGTTGTGATCTTCGGCTCTCTTTTGCGTTGAAATGGTTTTGACCAGTTCTACGGGCAGTTATCTTGCCATTTTTACTGACCTTTAACCGTTTTGTAAAACTTTTATTTGTTTTTGTTGACATAATGATACGAATTATACAAATGTAATCGAATGTACGAATGGCTACGAATAATCTAACTCCTTTCTATAATTATACTTAATCCTTTTGGGCTAGATCTGGCTTCATCAGCTATTTTATATTTTTCAGTGATAAGATTTAAAACTCTATCCATTCTTTCTCGCAAGAACTTTTTATCCATATATTTGGTTCTGCCGGGTAAAAAGAGGTCTATTTTTATACGATTTCCCTGTTTAAGCCAGCCCGAGGCTTTCTTAGCTTTGAGTTCCAAATCGTGGTCGCCGGTGCCTACTTTGACCTGAATGTTTTTTATTTCCACTGTGTGAGACTTGGTTTTGGCCACCTTCTGCTTCTTGTTTTCGGCATATTGAAACTTACCATAATCCATTATTTTTGCAACCGGGGGATTGGCCTTTGGCGATATTTCAATGAGGTCAAGTCCCGCCTCCCTTGCCTTATCCAAGGCTTCCTTAAAAGAGATAACTCCTAAGTTTCCACCATCCTCCATAATTACACGGAGTTCTGGCGCTTGTATCTGGTTATTTATGCGTACGTGTATAGACAAATATTATTTATTTAACGGCTAAAGTCTATAGAATATAGCATGTTTTACACATGTATGCAAAAATTGCTATTGTTAACCGCTTTATTTAGTTTTATAATTATACCATTAACATTAATTTTAATCTATGAAAGATAACTTACTAATCGGCGCCGTTGTAGTTATTGTTATTATTTTAGGAATAGTTTTATTCAATTCAAATAACAACTCTCCACAAATTTCTCCAAATAATACAGCTACTACTGAAGAAACGACAAAAACTCCCGCCCCAGTGGTTAAAACTGCAAGTCCTGCGCCAAAAGTGGAAGATTTTACGAATATATTTCCACAGAAAGGAAATTTCAAATGTGTTTACGAGGAGGTTACCCCATCGTCAAGAAGTACAAATACAATGTACTTCTCTGATGGAAAAATGCGTGTAGAATTTCGAACTTTGGCCGGTGCTTCAAATATTATGTTTTACGATGGCAAGTATATGTACAATTGGGGCGAAGGGCAGAATACCGGAATAATCAGCCAGCCAAAATCCATTTCTGATTTTCCTGCAATTATTCCGAAAGATATAACCCAAGGCAAGGTTTTGGGTTCTGGTCTAAACAGTGTTAGTTGGGATTGCAACGCTTGGGCAAAAGATCCGACTCTTGTCACTAAGCCTTCATACATAGTTTTCAAATAAATTTTAAACGAAAAATCCCGCCAACGCGGGATTTTTCTTGGTGTGGAGATGGGCGAAGTTGAATCGCCGTCCAAATAAGATTTGATAATGGATCTACACGACATATTCAATTTAATTTTCTTAACCCTTATTCTTTAAATTGAAAAAATAAATAAGAGTCCAGTTTTCTTTTTCTTAAAACTTTCCCGAAACTAGGAAAGTTTCCAGTCTGTTATATATCAATCACGTCTGGTAACAGACTTCACAGAGTGACCGCCGCTTAGGTTAGTCTCGAAAGATTAAGCGTAAGCGAGAGCAAATCCGTTTGCCATAAATGGAGAACGAATTGCTTTTGCAAAGGTGTTTTTAGCATCTATGCTTTCCGACTGTTTAAAGAGTAGCCGGAACTCTATCGTGCGCATTGTCAAAGAATTTATTTGTCAAAACCTGTCATCCCCCTAAAACAGACCTCAATTTAAAGTCTCGTCGAGTCATGGTTTTTTCTAGTGTCTGCGGAATGCATGAAGCATGAGCAGAAAGAAAATTTTGAGCACAAAATTATTCTGGTACTAGAAAAAATTATGACGAGTAAGAGATTTACTTTAGGTGAATGATGTAATGAACTTAACGATCCACAAATTCTCTCCTGTTCTGTCTCTCCGTATCTTGTTTTTTGATTGATTCTCGCTTATCAAACTTTTTCTTACCTCTTCCGACAGCCAGATCAATCTTTAAAAGTCCGTTCTTATTATACAGTGTTAGTGGCACTATTGTCAATCCTTTTGTTTCTTCAATGCTGGAAAGTTTAAGTATTTCGGCTTTCTTGAGTAGAAGACGTCTGTTGCGGTAAGGATCATACTCATTTGGAGTGTTGCCAACTTGATATGGAGGAATAAACATTCCGACAATATATGCTTCACCACCTCGGACTGTGACATGAGCTGCTTCCAAAGAACCCTGGCTCTTTTTAAGCGATTTAACTTCAAATCCAAAAAGCTCCATACCGGCGGTACATTTGTCCAAAATCTCATAATTAAAGCTAGCTTTTTTGTTTGAAATGAGAGCCATAGCAATAATATATCATATACTTTCTTTTCGCGTTTTTTCGTGTATACTAGTGGTCATTATGGCGCTAGGAGACTTGCCGGGAAAAAAGAAAATAATCATAAGAAAGGGTGGCGGACCGTCCAATAAACCGTCCAAAAATGGCTCTATTGTCAGCTATATTATTTCAACTCTCTTAATTTTTATCATCATTTCCACGCTGTATTCTTTTATTTCCGATTCTTTTGGAAAAAAGTTGGAACAAATCCCAATATCGGAATTGGCCACCGATATTAAATCCGGATTAGTCAAAGTTATCGTTGTCAAAGGGGATACCTTGGACATTGAATATAAGGCCGGAGAGAAAAAAACATCAAAAAAGGAAGGTGAAGAAGCCCTTATCCAAACATTGGTCAACTACAGTGTTCCAAAAGATCAACTGGCTCAAATAAAAATTGAAATAAAAAATGAAAGCGGCTTGGGTTACTGGCTCTTAAATTTATCACCGATTATTTTCCCGATATTGTTTATTGCCGTTTTTATTTGGTTTATCACTCGTCAAGTCAAAGGAGCGGGAATGCAAGCCTTAACCTTCGGGCAGTCAAAAGCCAGAATGATAGATCCGAATGATAAAAATCAGAGAGTGACTTTCAAGGATGTGGCCGGTTGCAAGGAAGCCAAAGAGGAGCTTTTAGAAATTGTAGATTTTTTGCGAAATCCTAAAAAGTTTTTAGATATTGGAGCCAGGATTCCGAAAGGCATTTTGCTTATGGGGGCTCCGGGAACTGGAAAAACGCTACTTGCAAGAGCTGTTGCAGGTGAGGCCTCGGTGGCTTTTTTCTCCATTTCCGGTTCGGAATTTGTGGAGATGTTTGTTGGGGTTGGAGCATCACGGGTGCGAGATTTGTTTTTAATGGCCAAGAAAAATTCTCCGTCGATTATTTTCGTTGATGAAATAGACGCGGTCGGGCGTGTCAGAGGCATCGGGGCTGGCGGAGGAAACGACGAAAGAGAGCAGACTCTCAACCAAATTTTGGTGGAAATGGACGGCTTTGAACCGAACGAAAAAGTGATAGTTATGGCCGCTACAAACCGGCCGGATGTTTTGGACCCGGCCTTGCTTCGACCGGGAAGATTTGACAGACGAGTGACTTTGGATTTGCCCGACAGAAAAGACAGAGAGGAAATCTTGCAAGTTCACAGCACCAAAAAACCATTCGCCGAAGATGTAAATCTAGTCGTCATTGCCGAAAGAACTCCTGGATTCTCCGGCGCAGACCTATATTCGCTGATGAACGAAGGTGCAATTCTCGCTGCTCGGGAAGACCGTACAAAAGTTTCTCAATTTGATTTGATACGTTCAATAGAGAAGGTCATGCTTGGCCCCGAAAGAAAAAGTCACATTCTCTCCAAGAAAGAAAAAGAAATCACTGCTTATCACGAAGCTGGACATGCAGTTTTGGCATCCATGCTTCCATATGCCGACCCAGTTCACAAAATTTCCATCATTGCTCGCGGTCGGGCACTGGGTTATGTATTCAAACTTCCACTGGAGGACAATAAACTTCAATCCAAGAAGGAATTTCTAGATGACATCGCGGTTTCTTTGGGTGGTTATGTAACTGAGAAAATGCTTTTCGGCGATTTGACGACAGGACCTTCAAACGACTTGCAAGTTTCCACTGCATTAGCCCGTGATATGGTTACGAAATATGGAATGTCAGATATGGTTGGTCCAGTGGCTTTGGAAGGTCAGGGTGGTAAGATTCTTTACGGAAGAGGAGTAGAGGAAAAAGAATATTCAGAAAAAGTAGGAGCTGATATTGATGCAGAGGTCTCTCGAATAATGAAAGAGGCACACGAAAAAGCAGAAAAAATTATTACAGAAAATAAACCATTACTCGAAGCTATCGCAAAGCGTCTGATAGAAACAGAAACAATAGAGAGAGTAGAATTTGAAAACATACTTATAGCCAATGGCATCACTCCAAAAAAGAAATTAGATATTGAACATCAGACCTAAATTTTTGTTATTGAATATGGTATAGTATATGCGGAGGTGAGATGAGGAGATATCAAACTCATTCTATCGTCAGACACGGCAGAAACGTGAGCTGTAACGGCGAGATCAAGCAGGTTGCCGTTGCCCGGGGAGACAAGACTGAAATCCGTTCACAGTGTGAAAAATGTGGATGGAATCCAGATCTTCACCTGGTGGTCTTGGAAGAGACTTCGGCAAAGCCCAAGAGTTTGCACATTTGAAATAAAAAAGTCGGCATCGCGCCGGCCTTTTCTACTTCCATAATTTTAAGATAAATGTTTATATGCTAAAATGATTTTTAATGCGCGCGTAGCTCAGTTGGTAGAGCGTTCGTCTTATACACGAATGGTCGGGGGTCCGAATCCCTCCGCGCGCACAACTTGACATTATAACTTGAATATGCTATGCTAGTAACTGATTCGAAATTTGTGGCCTAAAACATAGGGTTTTAGCCCAAAAAGTTGGAGGAGTTGTCATGCGCGCAGCCATTTCCCGTTTTTTCACCCGGCTCATCACTCGTCGTCAGCGCCCGGTCATTCGTCCGATCACCCCGGTCTTTCTTGGTGGGAACTTCTCGCCAGTTTCGCGGGATGTTCCCACCGTCAAGATTCGCCGGCCTCGTCAGCGCCACTTCCGGAGGGCAGGGACTCTTCAGCGTCGGCGGCGCGCCGAGCTTCACGCGCGGCGCCGTAACATGGGCCAGCATCCCAAGTATGGGTGTGCGGCCTAGCATTCAACCCGATCACTTCGCAAGAGGTGGTCGGGTCTTCGTTTACTCAAAATGGATTTTTTCAAGCTGATTATTTAAATATTTTTGAATTTGTGGATATTTTTTAAAATCAGGATCTCTTTCAACAATTCGGGTAGCTTCCGCGCGAGAGGCCTCAACCATTTTTATATTTTTTATAGCTTCCATAGCAATGTCCGAAATGCCCCACTGTTTTCTGCCGTAAAGTTCTCCGGCTCCACGTTGGGCCAAATCAAATTCGGCCAGTTCAAAACCGTTTTTAGCTGTAACTAAAGCTTTCAACCTATCCCTTGTTTTTTGGCCTTTGCTTTCTGTAAAAACAAAACAATAGGCCTGATGGTTGCTTCGGATGACGCGACCGCGAAGTTGGTGAAGCTGGGAAAGACCGAATCTCTCTGCGCCCTCAATAATTATCATAGTGGCATTGGTAACGTTTACTCCAACTTCAACTACGGAAGTGGCTACTAGTATTTTGGTTTGACCTTTGGAAAATCTACCCATAACTTTTTCTTTTTCTAGCGGTGTCATTTTAGAATGCAGTATTTCAATCGAAAATTCTTGAAAGACTTCTTTTTTTAAT
Organism: Candidatus Zambryskibacteria bacterium RIFCSPLOWO2_02_FULL_39_26; assembly: GCA_001825395.1. Taxonomy (GTDB): domain Bacteria; phylum Patescibacteriota; class Minisyncoccia; order Phycocordibacterales; family DATDWN01; genus C7867-006. Next base: position 1,645 of record MHWN01000014.1, on the reverse strand, counting down.
CTTTCCGCTTCCAGTGTCACTGATTTTGCTAAAATGGCCAGTTCTTTGGTTGGATCAGGTTCGTTTATTCTGGGACAGATAACATAAAGTTGTCTTCCGGTATTCAATTCCTGCTTAATTTCAGCATAAGTTTTTTCTCTTTCTGTTGGAAGAATTATTTTTGTAATTATCGGTTTTCTTCCTTTCGGCATTCCTTCTAAAATAGTTAAATCCAAATCTCCGTAAATAGTAAGTGCTAATGTGCGGGGAATAGGAGTGGCGGTCATTGATAACAAATGTGGGACCATATTGCTTTTGGCGGTTATTTTCTGTCTTTGGAATGTTCCGAACCTATGTTGCTCGTCTATTACAGCAAGGGCGAGATGTTTGAATGTCACAGATTTTTGGATAAGTGTATGAGTTCCAATAATTATCGGCACTTCACCATTTGCTACCCATTTTAGAAGCTGGGTTCGTGAAATTTTGGTAGGTTTATTGGAATTACTTTTGGAAGGAAAAATTTGACATTCACTTCCGGTGATAAGGCCGATTTTGATAGGAAGATGTTGGAAGTAAGTTATGAAATTTTCATAATGCTGTTTAGCCAAAATTTCAGTTGGAACCATATAAGCTATCTGTAAATTCCCAGCGGTTAAACCGCTGGGACTGCGGGGGGAGGTCTTTGTTACAGCGTAGATAACGGTGGCGGCAACAGCGGTTTTGCCGGAGCCGACGTCTCCCTCCAGCAGGCGGGACATAGGATGGCCTCTCTTGAAATCATTTAGGATTGAATCAATCGCTTCTAGTTGTGAAGGTGTGGCTTCAAAAGGAAATCTTTTTACAAAATCATCTACCTCTTTTTTATCTGTATCAATTATAAAAGCGTTTTTTTCTCTCCAAAGTATTTTTTCTTTTTGTTTTTGGAGCTGAATGAAAAAAATTTCTTGAAAAGCAAATCTTTTTCGCGCCGACAAGCCATCCTTTTCTTTTTTGGGCGCATGAATCCAAATAAATGCCGTGCGAATATTCGGCAGATTGTATTTTTTCAAAATCTCTTCTGGTATCGGGTCGTCCAAACTGTCAAGGATGCCCCTTGACATGATTTTCTGTATGGCGTGGTAAATCCAGTTGGATGTTACGCCGCGACTTTCTGGATATACAGGGTAAAGAGTGTGTCCTTCTCCATCTTTGCCAAATAAAGAGTTTCCTACAGAAGTTGGTGGGGTATTAACCACTTCTATTTTAGGGTTACTTATATAGAGCTCTCCCTTACGCTCTGAAACCTTTCCTTCAACACGAACAAGCTGTCCATCATGGATCATTTTGGCGATGTATGGCTGATTAAACCAAACCAGTTTTACAGAACCGGTTTCGTCCGTAACCAGACCATCCGACATTGGGATTTTTTTAACCCAAGCCTTACTGGTTTTCAGTTTGGAGATTTTTCCAAAAACCACAGCCGTATCTCCTTTTATAAGATCATTTATTTGTGCAATTTTGCTCGTGTCCCCGTAGCGAACAGGGAAGTAGTAGAGTAAATCCTCAATCGTATTTATACCCAGCTTTTTTAAGGCTTTTTTTTGGCTTTCAACAAGACGAAATTCTTTTTTTAGTCGGGAAAGGAGATCCATAACACTAGTTTATCATGGTTTTCTTTTGGACTTGT
>MHWN01000013.1 GCA_001825395.1 Candidatus Zambryskibacteria bacterium RIFCSPLOWO2_02_FULL_39_26 | reverse complement strand
ATGTTAGACCAACCTGTGCCTCCGACATTTACTGAAAGTGTTGAGGAAGCAGACCAGATTCCAGAATTAATTACCGCTACTCCGGTTAACCCGCTGGAGTCAATTCCTGTTCCGCCTCTGGTTGTGGCAACTGTGCCTGTCAAGTTTGATAGCGACAGACAGGAGTTGGAGAGGGAGTAACACCCTCCGGTTAAATTGATTCCGTTTGCAAAAGTTGAAGAAGCAATTGTGGATGTAACCGAAAGAAGGTTGGTGGATATTCCTCCGACAAATGTTGAGGTGGCGGTTGTTGTTGAGATGAATGAATCTGCCACAACAACCCCGGAAACAGAAAGTGTTTGATATGGAGATGATGTTCCAATTCCGAGTCTTTTGTTTGTATTATCCCAAACAAAATTTGCTGAACCGGCAAAACTTCCGGATGAATTAAATTGAACTTGCGTATCGGACCCGCCAGGCGTCCCGCTACCACTACCCGTTCCTAAACAAGTACCGTTAACCGAAACACATCCGCCCGTTACAGCAACTCCGCCGGCAAATGTGGAAGTAGAGGTGTTTGTCACTGTAAGATTGGTGATTGTGGTTGTCCCAAGATCTGCAGTTCCGGCGGCAAGCGTTCCGGTAGTAATTGAGCTGGTATTTATTGTTGTGTTGGTAATTGAACCCCCAGTAATAGTTGGATTGGTAATAGCTGTTCCGGTTAACTGATCAATGCGCTGGCTTTGAGCTATTTGTTGATAAATGTTTGTGACACTTCCGCCAGTACCCCAAGAAAGCTGGCTTAGCTGCGATTGGATTTTGTTGTTCAACTCTTGCAAGCGGAGTTCTAGATCTGCTTTGGTTAAATCGGAAGATACCGATCTCTCAATTATTCTCTCAACGACATTGGTATTGTTTACAATTTTAGTGATAGTTTGAGTTCCTCCGAGACTGGCGGAAGAAATTTTGTTCGCTTCTTTTTCTTTAGTGGCAATAAATGTCGTATTTACGATTGTCGGCTTTTTATTAAAGAAATTGGTAATCGGACTATATATCAATCTTTCAAACCAACTATTGACCGTTTCATAAACAACAACTCCAGAGTGATCAATCGGATTAAGATCTTGGGTGACGGCAAAAAAAAGATTTGCTCCAAGTGTCTGGACTCCATTTTTCAAGTGATTATTTAAAGACAAAATCTCGTCAAAAGAATTGGAAATAAGTGCAAATAATTTTACTTGTGATTGAGAAATTGAATTAGCAATATCTTCGGCTTCGTTATCAACCAGATTTTTCTCTAAAATTGAAACGGATTGGAAAATTTTAAAAATTTCAGCGGGCGGATTTTTGGCAATTAAGGAAAACTGATTGAAAAATGATTGACTTTTATTGACTAATGAAAATCCCAAGTCCGTGTAAAAAATAGAAAGTTGTGACGAATAAAAGTCCGTTAGAAAATCCAATGTCTCATACGTTTTAAAAGGAGAATTGGAGATTTTTCGGGAAATAAGAGACATGGTTAATCCCCGAGAAGTCATATCGGACTTGATTTCGTTTAATGAATTTGAAAGTCCTTGATAATTAACTTCAAAGTTAAACATACTCTGTCCCAAAGAAACAGCCCCGATTATAAAAATTAAGCCCAGAGCAAAAGGAAGGACTTTCTTTGATAAGCTAAAATCAACAGTAAACAATAATTCTTGTGTCAGTTGTCTTGCCTTCTGCCAAGAATTGGGGGTAGTGGCTTTCAGTGGCGAGGTATCATTTGAGACAAAAGTTTCTGAAAGTTTTGGCTTTTGGCTGATATAAGGTGATTCCTTTAAAAAAGAAGTGTTGTAAGCCAAAAGTGACTCTTCCTCAACATACCAGGCCTTCCCGATTTTTTTTGATAAAACCTTGTCATGACGGCAGAGTTGTCCGATATAGTCCTTTGAATAGCCGGTCAGACTGCTGGCATTTTTAGCTGGAATGTATTTTTTGTTATCAAAAAATAAGTCAGAATTCATCAGTAAAATTATACAATCTCGGATAGCCGAGAACCGTAAAAAGATGTGGATACTAAACATTTTCTCGGTTATCCGAGATTCAATTTTTTACCAATAAAGACTAATAAACCAGCGTAAAAATAGTGATAAACTTCATTCATACCGTCGACCACTGGATAAATGAGAAAACCAGAATCATTAAGGAATATTATCCAAAAATATCTAGAAGAATTGTCGCATTTTAAAAAATAAAAAAAATATTGAAATAATGGCAAAAAAAACTACATTACAAATCAATTATAAACTTTAAAAATAAACTAGGTATGTTTATTAATGTTTATGTATGCTTTTAAGATATTTTATTGATAAAATTGTTCCTTTCCAAATATAAAATACTAACTCAAAAAGGCTAATAATTAGTCGGGGCGAGGTCTGAAATTTACGCTGGTTAAAATACAGAAAAGGATCGGTGTCAATATCGATTTTTTGTGTATTAGGCTCTATTTGGTTTCTAGCAGTTCAAGGAGAATTTTCCTTAAAATCTCTGGGTTAATAGCTCCTCTTGTTTTTTTCATCCCTTGTCCGATAAAAAATTGTAGTAACGAAGTCTTTCCTAATTTATATTCAGCTACATTATCTTTATTTTCCTTAATAATTTTTTCTGCGATTTTTTTTATATCTTGATTATTATTTTTTTGAATTAAACCCTTCTCTTGGGCAACTGTGACTGGATCGCCGCCGTTTTCAAAAATTATTTTTAAGACATCTTTGGCTCCGCGCGACGACAGATCCCCATTGTTTATCATGAAAATAATTCTAACAAAACTTTCAGTTGTAATTTTTCCCAAAGTGAAATCTTGACCAATAGTTTTTGATAAACCGATGATATCAGAGGTGATGTAATTTGACGCAGTCTGAACGCTTCCCTCTTTTAGCTCTTTGGCCACATTTTCAAAAAATCTTCCAGCTTCGGTGTTTCCAATATATATTTCAATATCAGAATTTTTTAAACCAAAGACTTTGGTAAATCTTTCTCTTTTTTCGATCGGGGTTTCTTTTAAGAATTTTTTGAGCTTGTCCGGCGCGAAATCCGAAATCTCGGATATTATAAGTTTTGGAAGATCAGGATCCGGAAAATATCTGTAGTCATGTGCCGACTCCTTCATTCTCTGACTAAAAGTTATTTCTTTATTTTCATCCCAACCTCTTGTCTCTTGAAAAATCTTTTCCCCTTTTTCCAATAAATCAACTTGTCTTTTATACTCAAAGTCTATGGCTTTACAAATAGCACGAAATGAATTTATATTTTTTACTTCAACTTTTGTTCCAAGAGTATTATCCTTTGATACAGAGAAATTAATCTCTACTCGCATTTCCCCTTTTTCCATATTAGCGTCTGACACTTCTAGATACTGAAGTAAAAGTTGTAATTCTTTTGCAAAGTTTACAGCTTCACTACTACTGTGTATAACTGGTTCAGTAACAAGCTCCATGAGTGGCACCCCAGCGCGATTGAAATCAACTAGGCTTGTTTGAGTATCTCCTGTATCGTGAGTAGAGCGAGCTGTATCCTCTTCCAGGTGAATGCGGGTCAATTTTACCCCATTCAAGGTTCCACCTTGTATTAGGGGATTTTTGTACTGACTGATCTGATACCCTTTAGGAATATCTGGGTAAAAGTAGTTTTTACGGTCAAATTCCGTAAAATCAGCTATTTTGCCTCCAAGAGCAGTGCCAACAAGAAGGACAAGTTTTACAGCTTTTTTGTTTATAACGGGCAAAGTTCCCGGATAGCCCATACAAATGGGACAAGTGTGAATATTTGGTTCTTTTTCTTCAGGTGAATTTATACAGCCACAAAACATCTTGCTTTGAGTTTTTAGCTCTGCATGGATCTCTAAACCAATCGTGATCTTATAGTCGGCCATTTTGTTTTAAAGTTAGAATTACACTATATATAGTATATATTACAAGTTTCGCATTATCTTTACCAACTCATCACTTAACTCTTTTATGGAAGTATCATCACTAACAGAAACCGCAAAGATATATTTGTGTGTTTTATTAAAAAGTTTTTTATAGGATTCTACCCTTTCACTATCAACGAGATCTGTCTTTGTTATTAAAATAATCTCAATTTTATTCAGAAGGGTCTGATCGTATTTCATAAGTTCAGCTCTAATCAAGTCATAAACTTCCTTTGGCCTTTCGTTCTCACAAGAAATGCAATGCAGAAGCATTTTTGTTCGCGAGATGTGCCTTAAAAATTTATGACCAAGACCTTTGCCCTCCGAAGCTCCTTCAATAAGTCCAGGAATGTCCGCAATAATAAATCCGTACAAGTCACCAAGATTTGGCACAAGTGTTGTAAATTGGTAACTGCCGATTTTGGCTTTGGCCTTTGTCAAGCTGTTAAGTAAACTGGATTTGCCGGCGTTTGGCAATCCGATAAGCCCCAAGTCAACCAAAAGTTTCAACTCAATAAAAAATTCCCCGCCTTCTCCGAGTTTTCCTGGAGTGGATTCTCTTGGCCTGATATTTATGGATGACTTGAAATGAGCATTACCTAAACCACCGTTTCCTCCTTTCAAAAAGAAGATTGGTTTTTCGGTTAAGACTTCCGTAAAATTGCTAGTTTCGGTATTTGTGACAACACTGCCAATTGGCAAATCAATAGTAATATCCTCCCCGGCTTTACCATGCATACAATTACCCATACCACCCTCGCCATTTTGAGCCTTAAAATCCTTCAGAAATCTGTATTTGGAAAGAAACCCAATGTCTCGGACTCCTTTTAAATATACATTTCCCCCCCGGCCACCGTTACCACCGCCGGGACCAGCATGGTCAAGCCCTTTCTCATGCATCCACGAAACCAAACCGTCACCGCCTCGGCCAGCCCAGATATTAACCGTAAGTTCATCAATAAACATAGACCCACTTTACATAAAAATGGCTATAAATACAATTAAAGTGGCAATTTTAAATTTAAAATTTTAAATTTTAAATTCCAGCCCATAGGCTGGATAAGTTATCCACATAAAAATAGGGTTGCGGTCTTTGCAAAAAATGCGGAATTTGTTACAACTATGCCAAGCATTATTTATAAATATCTAAGAACAAAACAATGGATGATCCGTTGCTAGACCCAGAATTAAAAGACGACGATGAATTAGAGGGGGATCTTGATGAGATCCTGACCCCTGGCACAAAAAAACCAAAGAAAGATTTGGATGATGATTCTCTCGACACCTTAGCCGAGGAGGAGGAAAGTGTTCTTCCTGAAGATGCTTTTGACGATACTGAGCCTGATCAAGACTTGTGGTAAGCAGAAATAACAAAATAACCCGTCTGCGTTGTTGCAGTTCAATTTTGCTCGTTCATCTTATTTCTGGAAATACTTATAGTGTCTGAATTTTGATAAAGCGGTGTTTGCCTATTTTATAAGTGGCGGAAGAAACTTTTGAATTGGGATCGGTAACTTTTTCGTTAGTTGCCATATTTGTTATGGCCCCTTCAGAAACAAGTCGTCTTAATTCTGATTTGGAAACAATGAGTTGTTGGGTTAATAAAATATCGGAAAGGGAAGCATCACGAGCAACTGTAACTTGCGTAATATTCTCCGGCACATTTCCTTGGGTAAAAGTTTTTTCAAAATTATCTTGAGCTTTTGTTGCCAATTTTTCAGAATAAAGTTGGGATACGATTATGTGCGCCGCGCTTTTTTTCAATTCCAAAGGATTTTTTTTAATATCAAAAGAAACTATGTCCTCAAGAGAGACATCTGTAAGAAGTGTAAATATAGGAATAATGGCGTCGTCTGCCAAAGACATGATTTTGCCGAATAAATCATTTGGTTCATCAGTCAAACTAATAGTATTGCCTTCACTTTTGCCGATTTTGATACCCCTTGAATCAGAAAGTAGTGGAGTAGTCATAACAAATTTTTCCTTGCCCTTCATAGCTTTCATAAGGGTGCGACCAGCGAGCATATTGAAGGTTTGATCCGTTCCGCCCAGTTCCAAATCAACATCCATAGCCACTGAATCATAACCCTGAAGAAGGGGGTATAAAAACTCCCGAAGGTTGATCGGTTCGCCCGCTTTCAGTCGCTCCTGGAACATATCTCTTTCTATAAGTTGCTGAACGGAAAAATTCTGAGCAATGTTTAAAATTTCAACTTTGGTTAATTTGTCCAGCCAATCACTGTTATAAAGTATTTTTACAGAATTTGAGCCTTTGAAGCGAATTATTTTTGAAGCTTGGGCAACGTAGTTTTTTGCGTTTGCCCGAAGTTCTTCTTTTGTGAAAAATTTTTCTCGCGTTTGTTTTTTGCCGGTCGGATCTCCGGCTTGGCCCGTGCCATCACCGATTAGAAAAATGACTTCATGGCCCAAGTCCTGCCATTGTTTGTGTTTTCTTAAACCAACCATGTGACCGAGATGGAGCCTGTCTCCGGTCGGATCAAATCCCTGATAAAGACGGAGTTTTTTACCGGAAAGCAAAAGTTTTTCCAACAATTCCCTTGAGGGATAAATTTTATCGACCCCTCTGGTCAGCAACTCGTTTATTTTATCTTTGTCTGTAATAATTTTTTTTGTCTCTCGTCCAAACATTGTAGATCTTATATCAAAAATAATTATTATAAACTACATGAGATTCTAAATCTAATAATTTCGGTAAAAAATAGAGTTTCGTCGATCAGAATATCTAGATATTCTTCCTCCTCATCCTCTATTTTTTACCGAAATTATTAGATTTATAATGCTCATTATTTATTGATATAAGATCTTATTACTTTATCACAAATATGGTAGAATACGAAGAATGAAAAAAAGGTCTATTTTAAAGCATGGATTTCGAAATTCGGTAATTTTTCTACTTTCTTGTGGAATTATTTTGGCTAGCCTTGTTTTAGTTTGGATATCAACTTTCAAAATCCCGTCAATAGACACTATTGAGGAGAGGAAAATAAGCCAATCAACAAAAATATACGACAATACAGGTAAAATACTTCTTTATGACGTTTATCAAAACGCCAAGAGAACGCTAGTGCCGTTTGAGGACATATCTCAATATATCAAGGACGCGGTGGTTTCTATTGAGGATAAAAATTTTTATAAGCATAATGGTTTTCAGCTAAAATCCTTTTTGCGGGCGGTAATTGTAAACGCCTTAACCGGCCAGTATTCCCAGGGAGGATCAACTATTACTCAACAAGTGGTTAAGAATTCCATACTGATTGGAGATAAAACAATAACTAGAAAATTGAAGGAGATTGTTCTTGCTTTGAAATTGGAAAGGGCCATTTCAAAAAATCAAATTCTGGAAATGTATTTGAATGAAAATCCCTATGGCGGAACATTGTATGGAGTTGAAGAAGCAAGCCAAGCTTTTTTTGGCAAAACATCCAAAGAGGTCAGTGTGGCGGAAGCGGCATATATTGCCGCCCTGCCTCAAGCCCCGTCTTATTATTCTCCTTATGGCAATCATAGGGATGAATTGGAAGAGAGGAAAAATTTAGTTTTGGAGAAGATGCGGGCTGGCGGGAAAATAACAAAAGAAGAAAATGACTCTGCCGTCGCAGAAAAGGTAACCTTCCTGCCAAAATCTAATACAGGAATAAAAGCCCCGCATTTTGTAATGTTTGTTAAGGATTATTTGGAAAAAAAATACGGTGCTGATGTTTTGGGGCAGGGCGGTCTGCGGGTTATCACCACTTTAAACTTTGATTTGCAAATTAAGGCCGAGGCTATAGCCAAACAATTTGCCGAATCAAATGAGAGAGATTTTAATGGTTCAAATGACGCTTTTGTTGCCATAGACCCAAAAACCGGGGGAATTTTAACCATGGTTGGTTCTCGAGATTATTTTGATAAAGAAATTGACGGTAATTTTAACGTTACAACGGCACACAGACAACCCGGATCAACTTTTAAACCTTTCGCCTATTCTGAAGCTTTTATAAAGGGATATACTCCGGAGACTGTTTTGTTCGATTTACAGACTCAATTTTCGGCCAAATGCCCGCCTGATAATTTGACAAGCGAGGACGAATGCTACTCTCCTCAAAACTATGATGACAGGTTTAGAGGACCAGTAACTCTGCGCGAGGCCCTGGCTCAATCAATAAACGTCCCATCCGTAAAAACACTTTACTTGGCCGGTGTAAAAGAGACTTTGGATCTGGCAAAAGACATGGGAATAACCGGTCTGGGAAATGAAAACACTTATGGACTAACCCTTGTTCTTGGAGGCGGAGAGGTGTCACTTTTAGATATGACTTCTGCTTATGGTGTTTTTGCCACGGAGGGCCTTAGGGTGCCGTACACAAGCATATTGAAAGTAGAAGATGCAAAGGCTAGGGTGCTTGAGGAAATAAAGCCTAAGCCATACAGAGTAATAGATGCGGAAATTACCAGAAAAATTTCCGATATTTTGACAGACAATGTGGCCAGAACTCCTCTTTATGGAGCCAACTCTGTTATTTATTTTCCAGGAAGAGATGTGGCTGTCAAAACCGGTACAACAAACGACTACAAAGACGCTTGGATAATTGGGTATACACCAAGCGTGGTGGTCGGAACTTGGGCCGGAAACAATGACAACACGCCTATGGCAAAGAAGGTTTCTGGGCTTATTGTCGCTCCAATGTGGAGAGCTTTTATGGATGAGGTGCTAAAAACAGTTCCCGGTGAAGAGTTTGTAAAACCTCAAAAAGAGGACTCGTACGATCTTAAGCCGGTTCTTCGGGGTAAATGGCAAGGTGGAATATCAAACATTGTCCAAAATCTTTTTTTTAACCCAAATGTCCCTTACAATTCCGTTCAGGAAACGCTTTCCGGTGGAGTACACTCAATTTTATATTGGGTGGACAAAGACAATCCGCGCGGAACCTCTCCAGCCAATCCGAACGATGACTCTCAATTTGAAAGGTGGGAGTACTCTGTTCGGCTTTGGGCCCAAAGCCAGGGATTGCCATAGGTTATTTGACATCAATAACTTTTAGCGGTGTTTGTGAATTGATGCTACTTATTATTTGGTTTTTAAAAATAAATATTTTGTTTTTTACTGCTCCGGATGATTGGATGTAAATGATATTATTTTTTATTTCTACGTCTTTTTTTTCTAGTTTTATTTTTGTTTCATTTCTTATAATTTCTATAATTTGCTCTGTATGCAACCTGGCAGAATTGATGTTTTTTGAAAACTTTTCCAAAAAAGAAGAGATGTTGAACATTTATTTATTCATTGGCATAACCAGATACAAAAACGACTTATCTCCAACTCCACTAACAACCATTGGTTTATTATTGCCGGAGAAACTCAAGGATATGCTGTCTGAATCAATGGACTGGAAACAATCAATAATGTATTTGTAGTTGAAACTGATAGTTAGTTTCTCTCCTTTAACAACAGAATCTAGTTTATTTTCATTTTCTCCCACATCCATATTTTTAGTTGTTATTTTAAATTCTTTCTCTTTTGGGTTTATATTAAAAATAACCTGACTAAATTTATCTGAAAATATATTTGATATTCTTAAGGCACTGACAAGATCTTGTTTTAAAACAATAGTTTCTGTTTTGGTCTCTTTTGGAATAATTTGTTTGTAATCGGGAAAGGTCCCGTCTATTATGCGCGAGGTTATATAAATATCACCAAAAGAGAAGGCTATTTGATTGTCATTAAGAAAAACAATTACATCATCCTTTATATCCTCCAGGGTTCTTATTATTTCTCCTATATTTCTAAACGGTATCAGTATTTGATTAAATTCTTTGTGTTTTTTAACGTTAATTTTTTTTTCAGACAGTCTGAATGAGTCTGTGGCAACGAAAATAACACAGTCTTCTTCAGAAGAAAGTAGAATACTCGATAAAACAGGCCTTATTGTTGATGGAGAAGAGCTATATATTACAGATTTAAAACCCTTTATTAAATTGGGAACATTGAATGTAAACGGTGTGTCGCTTGAAACTTTTGGAATGTTTGGAAAATCGTCAGTTGGAAAGGTTTTTATTATTGATTCCGAGTGTTTTGTTGATATTTTTAAATTATCTTTTAAAACCTCCAAAATAATATTTTTGTCGTTTGTTATGTTTGAAATAAAATTGTGTATAATTAATCCCGATACCGCCACAACTCCCGGTTTTATAACTTTTACAGGAACTTTTATTTCTATACCTAAATCCAAATTTGTTGCTTTTATGGTTAAAGTGGAGTCCTTGGCCTCCAAAAGAACACAACTTAATATTGGTAAGGTAATGTTTTTACCGGTAATTCTTTCCGCTTTTGAAATAGCGTAAGCTAACCTTTCTTTAACACATTCGATTTTCATATTATTAATTATAAACTAGTATATTTTTAAAACATTTACTATTATTAGTGTTTGTTTTTTGTTTATATCCGATTAAACCATTAAAATAAAACATATTCTCCAATTTCATATTGTGTATAAATATTGGTAATATGTGTAAAAACACAATCTATCCACACAACCCCAATCTTTATCTACACACTATACACAAATTTTCACCCATACACCAACTTATTAATAATTATTTTATTTTTATGAAAATCACTACAAATATAGCATGGAAGTTGGTGTGTGGGTTCAGACAAAGATAGACCGAAGTTGACTTATCTCTTGTGTTAATCCTTCATCTAATTTCATATCATTTTTAATTTTTTCACAGGAATGCATTACGGTTGTGTGATCTCTTCCACCAAGCCGTTCGCCTATGGCCGGGTAAGAAATGTTGAAATCTTCCCGAAGGATGTACATTATTATCTGTCTTGGTTTAATTACTTCTTTTTTTCGTGTTTTATCGTAAATTAACTGGTCTTCAATATTATAAAATTCAGCCACAGTTTTAACCACTTCCTTGGTTGAAACCAACTTTTTAGGTTTGGCGTTGTTTTTTACAAAATTTTTTACTTCAGCAAGGGTTATTTCCCGATTCTTTAATTGGCAGTGGCAGGTTATGGAATTTATTATTCCTTCAAGCTCTCTAATATTTCCGGTTACAGAATATGCCAGGTAATCAATTACCTCTTTTGGTATTGGGTATGGACCGACGCTTGATTTGGATCGGATAATAGCCGCCCGAGACTCGTTATCCGGCGCTGGAATATCCACAATCATCCCAGCGCTAAATCTGGATTTCAATCTGTCCTCCAAATCTTGAATTAACCCAGGGTGTTTATCGGACGAGAAGATAATCTGTTTGTTATTTTCATAAAGGTGATTGAATAAATGAAACAATTCTTCCTGAATTTTCATTTTCCCGGAGAAAAACTGTATGTCGTCCATAATCAACACATCGTGTTTTCTGTATTTTTCCTTGAAAAAATTAGGTTTGTTTAATTGAAGAGCATTGACATATTCCTGACTGAATTTTTCTGAAGTTGTGTAAAAAACTCTTCCCCCTCCGGATTTTTTTAAATGATTTCCTATAGCTTGAATGAGATGTGTTTTGCCGTGTCCCGTTCCACCATAAATAAAAAGCGGGTTGTAAACAATTCCCGGTTTTTTAATGACCGCTTGACTGGCCGCATGAGCAAACTCATTAAATGGTCCGACAATAAATGATTCAAATGTATAACGGGGGTTTAAATTGTCTTCTTTGTTTATATAAGTGTCGGCAATCAGCAACTCTCTGGTTATTTGCTGGATTTTTGTTGGATCATGTTTTTCCTTTAATTCTTCTTTTGAAATAACATAATGCAAAGATTGAATGTTCCCGGAGACGCTGCGCAGAGCCTTGAGGATTAGATTGTGAAACTTGCTTCCCAGCCAATCTTGAACAAAAGTGTTTGGAACCCCGAGATAAACAGCGCCATCTTCCTGTTTGACTATTGCTGTATCTTTAAACCATGTATTGAAGTTCGGTCTAGAAAGACTTAATTCCATTTCTACCAAAACACTGTCCCAAAGTTTCTTATTTTCCATTATCATGTAGAACATTATATAGAAAAGAAAAAAAGATAGTACTTGTTAAAAAGCCACCAATATGTTAATAATATGTGTATAAATTGTTTACAATAAAATTTACAAGTATAACTTACTTTTTTGTCAATATATTGACACAATTTATAAAAATAAAATGTCAAAAACATACCAACCAAAGAAGAGAAAAAGGGCTAAAACACACGGTTTTTTGGTGCGCAGTAAATCAAAGACAGGACGAAATACGATCTTGAGGAGACGAAGAAAGGGACGTAAAAAAGTTACAACGGTGTAACTAAAAATTTGCCACCATGCTCTCTAAAGAGAGGAGAATTAGAAAAAACCAGTTTCCAGAAATACTCAAACACAGTAAAAGATATAACTCAACTAATTTTTTATTATATGTGATGAAAGGCTTGAATTTAGACAGCAAGTTTTCTTTCTCTGTTTCTAAAAAGATTTGTAAAAAAGCATCGGGAAGAAATAAACTTCGCAGACGGGGGTATTCGGCAATCACTCGGCATATAAAAAAAATTAAACCGGGCTATCTTTGTTTTTTCTCTATTAAAAACGGCAACCTCGGAGAAAAATCTTTTACTTATTTTGAGAAAGAGATAGTGGAGTTACTTTCTGTGTCCGGTATGTTATCATAACACAATGATTTCTCTGTTTCATACCCTCATATCGGACCCTCTTTACAACGGGCTAGTTTTTCTTATGAGCGTTCTGCCCTTTTTTGACGAAGGGGTAATTATTGTTATTTTTACAATAATTATAAAATTAATTCTCCTTCCATTGTCCGTCAAGGCCTCCAAGGCTCAAATAAAAATGAAAAGCACGGAAAAGGATCTAGCTGTTATTAAAGAAAAATACAAAGATAACAAGGAGGAGCAATCAAGAAAAATAATGGGATTTTACAAAGAAAACGGCATCAACCCCTTTTCAAGCATACTCATTTTAATTATTCAATTGCCGATTCTCATCGGTCTCTACAGAATTTTTCTCAAATCGGGATTGCCGGCGATAAACGAAAATCTTTTATACTCATTCATCACCGCTCCCAACCCGGCTTCCATTAGCATGACCTTCTTATCTTTTGTCAATATTTCCGAAAAAAGCTTAATTCTGGCTCTGCTTGCAGGCATAACCACTTATTTTCAAGTCAGTTTGTCCAGTGGCGCCCAAAAACCACCCACCCCGAATTCTTCCAGCGGTATTCAAGAAAATTTAGCCAAGGCTATGTCTGTGCAGATGAAATATTTTTTCCCAATAATGATGGTTTTTATCGCTTATACAATATCATCAGCCATCGCCATCTATCTAATTACCAGCAACCTTTTTGCTATCGGCCAGGAAATATACATAAAGAAAAAATATCACAAAAGCGCAATGGTAATCTAGGAAAATAAATTAACCTAATTTCTAATTATTCTAATTAACCTAAAAAATAACTAGGCCCAATTGGA
This sequence comes from Candidatus Zambryskibacteria bacterium RIFCSPLOWO2_02_FULL_39_26, assembly GCA_001825395.1. GTDB lineage: Bacteria > Patescibacteriota > Minisyncoccia > Phycocordibacterales > DATDWN01 > C7867-006. Next base: position 9,136 of record MHWN01000013.1, on the reverse strand, counting down.
AGTTTACTTTAATAGATCCAAACTCCAAAGAGTATTGTCTATTCTGTTTATAAAAACCAGATACTGGCCATTGTCAGAAAGAATGGGTTTTGTAACATCTATAATTGTCCCAGAATCAAGAGTTAAATCATCAACAATAACAGATATATTATTTTTTGTGTCAAACTTCCAAACATCATCACTAAATGAAATAAACCCCATATACCAGTCAGTTAAACTATTACTGCCAGTAGATCCTTTTGGCACAGCACAATAAATAATTAAAGCATCTTTTTTGCTCCAGGCGCATTTTTCCGGAAAAGTTGCCGGGACCAAATTGGTAATGACCTTGCTTTTTATATCAAACACTGACATCTGATTGGTGCCCTGATCCAAGTAAAGAACCTGTGTGGCTAGAGGGTTGGTCAGAGTTGAAAGACCCAAAATGTCACCCAAGATCTTTTTAACCTGGCCTGTTCCCGTATCAACAAAATACAGAAATCCCGGAAAACTCTGATGCGGTTTAGTTGTCAAAGCCACGGTTTTGGCATTTACAAATTGGGAAAGGAGCTCTTTCGTGGGAGAATTCCAAATGAGTTTTTTATTTCCACCGCTAAAGTTTGAAATGTAGCCGTTAGAGGAACTGTTGCCTTGCTCAAGATAGAAAACATTGGTGTCAAAAACCGAAACATCGCTTATGTTTTCCGGAAAGACAATTCCAGAAACAGTATTTTCGGTTGTAGTACTGACCTCTTTGATTGTCAGTGAGTATGTGTCAACAATCCGATCGTCATCTTTTAAATATCTGGCAATAAGAGAATTATTTTTGTTTCCCCACAAAGCATCATAAACCAAAGGAATGGTTGTGTTTGAAATTCTACCCTGTTTTGGCGAAAAAAGTTCCACTTCATAAATATGTCCCGTGGCCTTTTCTATATAACGCACAACCGTTCCGGCTTTGACATCCAAAACTCCGGCTCCGGAAACCGGCCTGGAAGACAATTGTCTTAATTTTTTTGTAAAATTTGACTGCTCCGGCTGATTTTGTGGAACATTTTCGTTGTTTGGGTCATCGCCGGAAGGCGCTGGCACCTCGTTTCCACCGAAGGGAAAAAAGTTTTTAAAAACGGACAAGCCGCTACCGGTTCCGGGAGTATTGTTTTGAACAATAAAATAATATCCGACCAAGGCTATCAGTAAGATTCCGAGCACTACAGAAATTATAATTATAATTTTTTTAGACATATTAGTTTTTATAGACCGAGAAATGAGAATTATTTATTCCCGGCACAACAATAATACTTATAGTTACTCCAGACGCGATTAATCTATCTTTTTCAATTTGTGTGGCAACTTCATATTGTGGTCTTAGCCCGGCTCTAACAGCCGTATTATTAAATGTGTTTATATTCGTTGGAGTTTGGTTTGATGGCCTGGCATCAATACAGGTTCCATCATAATGACAAGGATTTTGGTGTGTTGTGGTTGGCGGATAGGCTTCGGTAATGACCCAACCAACATTAGCCGTATTCATCAAACCATTAAATGTATTTAGTTTTGTTAATAATCCGGCTTCAACATAGTCCCCAGTACTACCATTTGTCGGTAAAGACCCTATTGATTGGCAATTTGAACAAATTGCCGGCAGAGCAGAAATACTAGGCGTGGAGCTGACCGTAGTGGGCGGTGGAAGAAGAAGACTGAAATCAAGAATTTTCGGATTGATGGTGTACAAGATTGCCCAAGCCCCTATAACAAGAACAAGTCCCCAAATGGCGTTTTCTATTTTCTCTCGGCCTTCCGATTTGCCGGTAATGGCGTCAGAGGTGGCGTATAAAAAGCCTCCGTATGTGATCATAATAAAAGCCAAAACCGCTCCAATTCCAATTGCCAAATTAAACGCTCCCGGCAAATAATCACTCAATGTCGTTTGGGTGGCTATGGTATCGCAATTCTTGGCCGGATCCACGCAAGGAAGCGGGGCCAGCAGTGTATAGTTGGAACTTTGAGCATAAACAAAACCAAAAGACACAAGGAACAAAAGAGTTGAGAGGAGTATTATTTTTTGAAAATTGATTTGCATTTTATTCGTGTCATTCGTTTTCATTCGTAATTGGCGTCGTGTTTTCACCAAACATCAAATCAAAACTTACTGAAGAAAACTGCAGTATTTTATTTAAATGTTCTACAGAAAGACCGATATTTGATGTGCCAGAAACACCCTTATTTTGTCTAAATACTCTTGTGGTCTGTGTCGTATCGTTATCTATTGCCACTCCGTTTATAGACCATTTATATTGCAATTCATACTGGTTCCCGGCGCTGAAGAAAAAAGGTACGCCTACTATAGCCATCTCTTTTGATTGTAGAATTTCTGTTCCAAAAAGGGCGTCCTGAAACCCTATTCCGTACAAAGGATCTTTTTTGTAAAACACGATAGTGGGCGTTATCGGCGCAACGACTGTTCTGGCGTATCCTAAAGAGGCGTCTGCTGGAGAGGTCACTTCCACTTCAACATTTAATGGTCTGGAAATAAGAGAGCCCGTCATGGTATAGGAATTTTTGCCATAACCGGAACTGCTGTCTTTGACAGAGCCGTTAAGTTTCCATTTATATATTAAATTTTTCGGGGATATTTCCCCGCCATTTGACCCGATAATGTGAGGTATGGCGATAAAAGTTATGCTATTTTGGTGAGCGAAAAGACTTTTACCTTTGTAAAAGGGCGGAGTATATCCTCCGCTTTGCCAGATTAAATCAACACTGGTCGGTTTTATTTGGACGGTTTTTTCTATGGCTTGGCCTTCTGCTGTGTTTATCACTACATCCAAAGTGGTGGTGGTGTTCATGTCACCCACAGTAAACTGAAAAGTTTTTTCACCAACCCCTTTGTTTATTGTTTTTCCATTGACCATCCAAGTAATAGTGGCGGCGTTTATATTCGTCAAATAGCTTGTTAAAGTAACATAGACCACCTCATTCGGTCCGGGCGTTTCCGGGGTAATCTCAACATTAATTTCGGACTGGCCAAAATCTCCAATTTGGGCATTTGCCCCACGAGCATCAAAAGTGAAAAAAACAGCAAATAAGACTAATAGAAATGGCATATACCAAGAATATTTCATTGGTTTAATTATAACACAAAGTCTTAAGCCAATTAATCATTTATACACACAAATTTTTTTACTTTTCTCCGGTTTTACCGACAACTTTTCCTAGGGCAGTTTCTCCTCCGGGCACTTGTGACACAACCTTTTCAATAGCCGGCTCAATTCTTGTTAGATACAGTATGAGGATTGTCCAGGCCGGGACAAATCCAAGAGGTGATGCCTCAATAATGCTGCCTATTGCTGTACCCGCAAGTTTCTTGGGGTTTCTGAAACTCATTATATTTATCCCATTTAATAAAAACCACAACCAGAATGTCATAAATGCAAATAACCAAACCAAAAACTCAAAAATCCATCCGACTACAGGAACAAGACTAAGCAAAGAAATAATATCAAAAAAAACAGCTACACTAAACATCAGCCATTTTGTTGTTCCCTTTATTTGCTTACTTTTTTCCATTTTATTTTTGTTGTTCCAAATCTGCTTTAGCCACTTTGATTTTAAGAATTTGAGAAGGGTCGGAAGTAATAATTTGCTCTTCCGTGTATGAAGCGATAATTTTTATGGCCACGTGTTTTAAACCGGCGAAGAAAATTCCCTCTCCGACATCCGACTCAAGAAGCAAGTATTTTTCCTCGTCGGTCAGGTTAAAAGTTTTTTGCAATTTATCCATGGCCGTGGCCGATTGTTTCAATAGAATCTGAATTGAGGAGTTTGTAATAATCGGCACGCCATATGGAGAATTTAGAAAATCGCCTACGTCTTGAGTGATGGTGGCAAGGCCTAGATAATATTTTCTTCCTCTTTTAGCCAAAGACAAGAGGAAAGAGGCCGTGTCTTCAGATTTCATCATCCACCAAGCTTCATCAATGACCAAAAGTCGTTTCTTTAATTTCTTCCTTATAGCATTCCAAATAAAGTGCATAACGATATACATGGCAATCGGCTTCAACTCGTCTTCCATATCCCGCAGTGAAAAGACCACAAATTTTTTATTAATATCAATATTGCTTGGCCTGTTTATAAACCCGGCCCACGTCCCGCGGGTGTATTTGGAAAGTCTTTGGGCCAGCGAATCCCCGCCTTCCATGCCGGAGAGAACCAGTTCAAAATCTGACATGAGCGGCGGTTCAACATTTTCAAAATTTGAGTCCGCCGTTATATCTTTCAAAGCATAGGTTTCTGTAATGGCGCGATCAATCAAGGCATCCTCCTCGGCAGTCAAACCGTCCATCATGATGCGGAAGAGGCCGACCAAGTTTATGATGTTTGAACGCAAAACGCTGGCAAAAGATTCTCCTTCGCCCGGAACGGTCAGTTCAAACGGATTGATATGATGTTCGGAGTTAAGCGAAATGTTGAAAAATCTACCACCAACCGCTTCAGAGAGATACTCGTACTCTTTTTCAGGATCAAGAACCAAAACATCGGTGTCAAACATAAGCGAGCGTAAAATTTCCAGCTTAACAGCAAATGATTTTCCGGCGCCGGCCTTGGCAAAGGTTACCGAGTTGTAGTTTTCCAGCGAAAATCTGTCAAACAAAATCAAAGACGAGTTATGTCGGTTTATTCCATACAAAATTCCTCTGTCAGAGGTTAGGTCAAACGAGATGAACGGGAAAAGGGAGGAAAGCGGCGAGGAATTCAATTTGCTGTAAACTTTCAAATCGTCTTTGCCGATAGGTATGGTCGTTTTAAAGCCTTGTTCTTGCTGAAAGAGGGCCGGTTTAACATAAACAAGCTTGGCTTCCAAAATGGATTTCATCTCCGATTCTATTTTATCCAGCTCTCCTTCGGAATTGGCGTATATGGTGACGTATAACCCAACATCAAAAAGCTTCTCCTGGGCCTGTTGTAGTTGGTCACGGAGATTTTCCAAATCTTGATATGCGGTGTCTAACATCGGGTTTCTAACAAGCCCTTTTGCCTCCCTACTATTTATCTGGCTTTGGACTTCCGCCACCTTTTTTTGGAATGTCCTCAAAACCCCGGCAGTTTCTATCGGTTCCACAAAAATAGCCACATCAAAAACCTTGTCTAGATTTATTATCGGAGCAAACCAACTTTCGGCCAGATATCTCGGGTAGGAAATGACAAAAAAACTTCGGAGAACTTTCTCGCCCAAGTTGATTCCTTTTGGAGTAACTCTCAAGGCGCTCGGGGCAATGATGTCTTTCAATTCCAAAGCGCTGGAGTCATATATCTCTTGTGGCAGAATGGTGGAAATCGGCGCTTCAAGGTTTTTTCTTTTTAGGAAGTTAAATATAGACATAAAAGTGTAAAAATCAAAAATCAAAATGTAAAATGACAATGTAAAATGTAAAATTTTGGAATCCCTTATTTTTTAATTTTGAATTGTAATTTTTCATTTTGATATTTACATTTTCAATTTGAATTAATTGGCTTCTCCGTATCTCCGGGATTGAATGTTTTGTAAAACAATTCTATAACTTCTTCCGTGCCCAATCTTATAACCCTTATACCGCATCTAGACAGCCCTTGCTCAACCACGGATATTCTTTGTTCCAACTGGGTTCGGTTTTCTTCAAAACTTAATTGTTTTTTCTGCAATTCTTCGCCAGCCGATTTTTTTTGAAACAATTCCGTAACCGTTTTGCTTTTTATGCTAATTATGGCCGGGTCGTATGAAACGACCACAAAGAAACTCTTGGTCATTATGCTTGTACTCTCCGTAAATTTTTTAATAAACTCAATGTACTCTCTGGTTTGTATTTTCATCAACTCATTTACTTGCTCCTTGTACCTTTCCTCTAAAAGGGCTATGTACGGTCTTATATCCAACCTTCTTGATTCTATAGAAATCTGAATGCCAAAGTCCAAGGAGTTTAAAAAATCCTGAAATTGAAAGAGAATGGCACTGCGTTCATCATCTGATTTCAGACTAAAGTTTAAGGAGGAGGCTAATACGATCCCGCGAAGCGAGCCGTCTTTCAAGATGACAATGCCGTCTCGCACCTCTTTTATAGGAACAAATTCTTGTGTTGCTTTGGAAGAGACCACCATATGTGTATATTATACCAGATAAAATAATCTTTTGTATCTGTAATTTGGCTGTAAAATCATGTTTTTGATGTAAAATGTAAATATCAAAAATCAAAATGACAATTAAAAATGTAAAATTTACTTCCTGCCTTTCATTGTTAGTATACTGGAGGCCAACACGTTAGCTATTTCTAGCAATTCTTCTAGAAGCCATCTTAATTCTTTCTCATCACCTTTATTCAGGTCTCTCAAAAGTGTCAACCAAACCTTAGACTCGTTAGCCGACTTAAGAGAATGGGTAAAAAAGTTTATAAAATCTCTTTTAGATGAAGCTGAGTTAGCCTCTACATAATTAGCCAATATACTAGTCCCACTTCTAAGTAATTGTTTCCCCATTACTTCAGAAACATTACCTTTTGGTAAAGAGTCAATAAACTTAACAAGTCTCAAAACCCAGTTATATAAACGGGTTTTGAATTCCATTTTAAATTTTACACTGTCATTTTGCACTTTGATTTTTCCATTTTTAATTATCGTGTATTCTTCCCATCTTCTCCCGTAAGTGGGTTCAGGTTTTCATTTATATCCAATGACCAGGAAAGCTCTTTCAGTTTGCTGTTGGACAGTTTTGGGACGAGGACTTGAGCTTTGTTAGATGCATCGGACGCTTTGCTAACTGGCGATTTTGGTTGTTTTTTCCAAATATAAAGATTTTGTTTTGTGTAATAAAGAAAAGCAGATTCAAGAAAATCAATAAATGGTTTGTTATTTACCTTATAAAAAGCCAAAGCCAATGAAAGCGGGGCTATGACTAGAATTAAAATTATAGATAAATATATCGGCAAAAAATCGTAAACAATAAAAGACATTCCCGCTCCGCCGACCAGATATAAGAACTGTCTGACCGTAAACGGGCCGATTATCTTGTCCTCAACATCGGTAAATTGTGGCACTTGGTAGCGCATAGTAAATGTAAAAATTAAAAATCAAAATGTAAAATGACAATGCAAAATGCAAAATTTTGGAATTCTATATTTTTTAATTTTGAACTGTAATTTTTCATTTTGATATTTACATTTTCAATTTATTCAGTTGGTTCTCTATACGGATCAACCGCGTATTTTCTGGGCGCATCAGGCACTGGTGGAGTTTTTTCCGGTGTTCCAGTGGTTACGCCTTTAAGTTTGTTTTCTATAATACTATCAACCTTTTTGTCATTTTGGTTTTGATTTTGGTTTGACATTGGAAACTGGGATTTTGGCATTTCCTCATTATTGATATCATATCTTGGCACAGAAACAGGTCTCTGTACCGGCTCTGGTTTTATACTTGTAGTAGTTGGGGCAGGTTTATAATTTATTCTGTTTTCAAAAGTTTCTTTTTGTGCCTGTGGTTTATTTACATGCACAACCTCCCCTTTTTCCACCATTGGAAGATTTGCCGGCTTAACCTCCGGAACTTTAGGTTTTAATGCAGTATCAAGGACTGTCCTCGCTAGACTTTCTGGTTTACTTGTTTGATCATTTAGATTTTGACCTTGGTTTGACATTGGAAATTTAGATTTTGAAATTATTTTTCCCTTACCCTCAATTTCTTTTATCGCATACTCAAAAACTCGATTTTCCAAGTCTCCTACTATTTGGTCAGTCAATAGTTTAGAAATTTTTAATTCCACAACCAATGTTTGTTGAAGTATTTCAGGTTTATCTAGTCCAATAAGAACAAATAATACATTATTTATTAAAGATTCAGTTTGATTGTAATTTAGGGAGTATTTTTTAGCAATTTCTCCAATCCTTTCTTCCCAAGGCCAGTTAAAAATCAAATCCTGAAGAACTTTTGGAAGAGTTTTTACATATTCTGGTAAGTTTGGATTATTTTCATTCATAATTATGTTGTTTTAGGTGGTTCTGGTTTAGGTGTTGGTGCTTCCTCTTCATCACCATCACTCTCTATCCCGAGTTTTTCCCAAGCTTCAGCTTTTTCTTCTTGTGTACTCTCCGGGTTTTTGATTGTTTTTTTGTATTTCTTCTTTTCATCCGGTGTTAAATCCTTTTTCTTTTTCTTGAGCGCTCTAATTTTAGAAGCCAGTTCGCTCTTATTTATACTAGGTAGGCCAGGCGCCGTTGCTACTTGGTGAGCCCCTCCAATCACAGCTCCTACTGGACCAGCCACCGCTCCTCCCACGACTGCTCCACCAGCGATTCTCGCAAGAGTTGAACCATATCTAGATATGACGCCTTTTTGCTCAACTCGTTGTGCGTAAGCCTCAATCCTATTTACATATGTTTCTTCTATCCCTTTTATTATTTCTTTATGTTTTTTATTTGTCGCTTCAGATGCTTTTTCAGCGTCAACAGCTACCTTTTTTAGTTTATCAAGGTTTTGATTTTCTGATTTTATCTGATCTTGAATACCAGTGATTTCTTGACGAATTCTCATTTCTTCTTCCATCGTCATTTCATTGTCTAGGCTTTTTCTTTTTTCCTCAGCCTCTTTTTCCAAATCAACAATCTTTTCTCTTGATTTATTAACCTCAACCTCTTTTTGAAGATGTTCATTTTCTTTTGCTTTCACTTCTGCGCCAGTTTTACCTTCTGCTTCCTGTTTCAATCTCTCTATGTATGTGTCCGAAGGTTTTAGTGATTCTGCGTATTTTAATTCTCTCTTAATTCTTTCTTCATCTTCTTTTTTAAATCCACCCTGCCCCGCCTTTTCATTAAATATTGTTCCTTTGCCAAAATCCACACCAGTTTGTTTTGCTACAGATTCACCAATACGACTTCTTCTTGCATCGTAAGTAGCAGTTGCCGCTCTTGTCCCAGCAGCAAATCTTAAGCGTTCCATTCGGCTCGCTTCACCTTTTGCAATTTTTTCTTTCAACTCCTCGTTGTTTGCTTGATTAGCACCCCATCTGCCAATAGTTTTTCTTCCAGCCGAAGCTGCACTTCCCATCACAGCCCCTCCTGCAAATGCCGTAAATTTGCCAGTGGCTTGGCCGATGAATTTGGAACCTTTGGTGGCGGTGTTTTTGGCAATGACA
>MHWN01000012.1:180-6719 GCA_001825395.1 Candidatus Zambryskibacteria bacterium RIFCSPLOWO2_02_FULL_39_26 | reverse complement strand
GACGTAGTGAACAGCAATGCCGCCGAAACTTTTATCCTGCGAAAAGGCCTTCTGAAGAATTTCTGTTTGCTTGTTGTAATATTGTTTTGAAGTTCTATAGAAAGTGATATATGACGGTTCAACATTTCCCGTCTCTTGAGCCAAAATAATTTTAGTTTGATAATTATTTCCCTCGGAAATCTCACCCTTGGATATTTCAATCGAGCCGTTTTTGCCGTTTGAAAAGTTTCGGTAAGACATGACGATTATTTTACTTTGCTCTCTTCTATCCAAAATTGACAAAAGATGGTTTATGGTATATCCAGATTTGCCTCGGTAGGTGAATTTGGGCGTCTGACCGCTTCCATCATAAAACTCCGGGGTAACCACACTGAAAACCAAATCACTTCCGTTCAGACGAGTGACAGTTTCACCCATCAAATCCAAAAAATTTATCAGCACTTCTTTTTTGTTGTTTTTGTATGCTTCCAACATGTATGGTTCCACGTCGTATTGGAAACCGCGAAATTTATTTTGGTGAGAGGCATTAAATCTTTTAGCATAATCCAAAACAGCAAAAGCTTTGTAGGAATGTCCGCCTTCTGCCCAGTTTCGCCAGCCACCTTCGGCATCCACCGACATGCCATTTTTGTCTGCCTCAATAATAAAATTTTCCACGATACTATCAAACTCTTTTTTTAATTTGGTTTTTTCAGCGCCATCCTGCATAACATATATATCCAAATAAGAATCTATTGAAAGATAAATATTCTTAATTTTATCCTTTTTTGCTCCAGAAATAATTTTATTTCTGTATGATGGGGTGATGTCCATTATGGGAGTCCAAAGCCAAGTGCCTTTTTCAGGACCCAAAGTTTCAATCTCACCACTTTTTTGAAGTGAACTTATGGAACTGGCCAAAAGGGAATTTCTATCAAAATATGCCAAATCTTTAAACCTGGGATCGGCAATAATGGCGTTTATAGTGATATTTTTGTCGGAATACTGGATGGGGTAGACCACTTCCTCCTCATTGATATTTGAGATTGAAATGAAATCCAAACTGGCTTTACCAAAATTTAAATATATCAATGTTCCTGCACCAAGGGCTATGAGAAAAACGACAGTCAAACCAAACTTATTTTTTGAAATGAATTTTTTTATTTTTATTTTCCGGTAAGACATCAATTTTTCTTCATTATCCATTTTTTAATATCTTCAAATGTTCCATCAACCTTTTTGTTGGGATTGAATATGTTTTCCGGGTCAAAAATATTTTTTGTCTGTTTAAACAAACTGACGACCTTTTCTCCAAACTGAAGTGGAAGAAACGGTGTGCGAATAATGCCATCGTTGTGCTCGGCGCTATTTGAACCGCGAAACTCTTTTACCAGAGAGTAAACCTTTTTTGAAAGTTCAAGAATGGTTTCTCCTGAAAATGGGGAGTTTAGGTCCATTAAGGGAATGATGTGAAAATTGCCGTTTCCCAAATGTCCTTGGACTGTGTAGTCAAGTTTGTATTCATCAACCAAGGCTTTCATTTTTGGCAAAAATTCTGGCAGAAATTCGGGTTTGACGATAATATCATCTATGAACGGGGCTGTTCTTTTGTGATGAACATGCTTACGAAGGAGATTGAAACTTTCGTGGCGAATATCCCAGTATTTTTCGGCCTCACCGCTATTTTTGGTAATGTGCATTTTGAAGTGAAAATCTGTCAAATGGTCGCGAACTTCAGTCAGTTTCAACTTCACTTCCTGCTCGCTTTTACCGGTAAATTCAATCATTAAAATAAGCTTTGGTACGCCGCCAGAAAGCATCATAAAAGTTTCCGGTATAAATCGAAATCCCAGATGAAGGGCTTTCCAAAAACCGAGTTGTTTGAAAAAGTCAAAGAAAAACTTAACAGCCAAAATCATACTTTTATCATCGTAAGTTTCCAGACTTTCCGGCTTATAAGGCAGAATGCGGGTCACCAAATCACTGACTTTTTCCAAAGAAGGCAGAAAAACCACGAGTAAGTTGGAAAATTTTGAAATCGGCACAAGTTTCCAGGTGATTTCGGTGATAATACCAAGAGTGCCTTGAGAGCCGACAATAAGGCGGCATAAATCAAAAGTTTTCTTTTCCTTATCGTAAATATTCCAAAGGTAGTAGCCGGAGGAATTTTTGGAAACATCCGGTTTGCCGGACATTATATCCTCGTAATTTTCCTGAATTAAATCAAAAAGTTTTTTGTACAAATTTCCTTCAAAACTATTTTCTGAAATTTTTTGGTTTAATTCGGATAAAGTCAAGGGCTTCACCACATATTCATTGCCGTCGGAGAAAACCACTTTTAATTCTTTGAGATAATTTTCAGCTTTGCCGTATTTAATACTTTTCTCTCCACCGGCATTGTTTGCCACCATTCCGCCGACGGCGCAAATTTCTCTTGAGGCGGTATAGGCCGGCATAATCCGTCCAACCTTTCTGGTCTCTTTGTCAAAGTCTCGGTAAAGGCATCCGGGTTCTACAACAGCAATGTCTTTAGTAACTTCACCGATTTTATTCATATACCGAGTGAAATCCAAAATAATTGAATTATTTATCGGTCCTCCACTCATATCAGTTCCGGCGGAGCGAGCGGTGATGGAAAGCGATGAATTATTTTTTTTATTTTTATTTAGCCATTGCACGAGATTTTGGACATCCTTACTGTCTTTCGGGAAAAGAACCGCTTCGGGTTTCATTTCAAATAAACTGGCATCGTGAGAATAAAGATTCAAAGTTTCCGACGTTGTATCAATATTGCCTTGAAAATTTTTTCGGAGGGTATTAAGTATTTCAGAATCCATTTATATAGTGTAACAAGAAAAAAGGGAATGTTCTATTGTGTTTGACCGTTTTTCATAGAAGTCGTACTATTGTTGGTGGAGGAATCAATGACGATTACCGATAGAGTCAGAAGGTTTGGTTTGTTTCTTGTTCTTGTTCTGCTTGGTGTGGTGCTTCGAGCTCTCACTCTTCTTCCGGAAGATTCCGAAGTGCCGAGAACTGTCGTCGATTGACCATCTGTGTCGATGCCGTGGACCCTTTTTGTTCACGGCATTTCTGCTATACTATTTCTTATGACCAAACCGAAATTTTCACTCATATTAACCATAGTTCTTGTTGTTATGGTCGGGCTGTATGCACTTTTTAATCGTGATGAGGTGGTGGAAACTTCACTGGGCGTAGATCCATTGAACACTACATATATAATAGAAGGCCAGAGTGTAAAACTTGCAAACGGTCTGGCGGAACAAACTATCCAGGGTTCAGTTTCCAAAATAGTTACCCAGGCTTTTGGTAAACCGTTTTATGGGGATTTGGACGGGAATGGGCTAAAAGATTCTGTCATGTTTTTGACACAATCCGGCGGTGGTAGCGGAGAATTCTATTATGCGACCATTGCTCTAAATAAAAACGCTTTATACGAAGGTCTTGAGGGAGTTTTTCTTGGAGACAGAATCGCCCCGCAAAACATTCAGATTAAAGATGGTGTGGCTATAGTTAATTATGCCGACAGAAAGGCCGGTGAACCTCTGACAGTACAACCAAGTGTTGGAGTTTCAAAATATTTGGTTATTGAAGAAGGCATTGCAAAAGAAACGTCAAATTTTTCACAAGGTGATTTGCTTTTCTCCGGTGGACTTGTTATGGGCGAAGGAGTTCGGGTTTTCACTCCTTGTGGTGGTTCAACCAAATGGGTTATCGGCAGTTCCACAACTTATAAAAAACTGATGAATGCATACGAGAACAGGGTGATGGGTACAAATCCATACGAGCCGTTATATGTTGTTCTTGCCGGTAAAATAGTAGATGCGCCAAAGGATGGCTTCGGCGCAGATTATGATTTAGGTATTGAAGTTACAGAGCTTATCAAAGTCATACCGGGCGGAAAATGCCAATAAAAAATGGTCACTGTTTTTGGAGACACACTTTCAAAACTTGGCATCAGCTATCACAACATTAAAACTGATTTCTTCCCCGGCTACGTTTAGACAAAATCTGTCAACCCAAAATCTGTCAACCTGCCAGGTCGACAGATTTTGAGAGTTCTAAAAAGGCGTCTTTCTCAAGCAATCCAAATATTTCTTTAGTATATTCAATGCTGTTAGTATCAAAAAGTTCATAAAATAACTCGCGACTAATTATGGGATAAAAAATTGATTTTTCTTCCAAATAATCTCGAAAACTAGACCAACGATATTTTTTTAAAAAATCAAATATAATCTTGGCTTTCACATCTGCTGATTTCCAGTTTTGCACGAGCGAAACAGCATTTAAATCAATATAAAAAGGAATATAAAGATAATGTCGATCTTTTTCAATAGGTATTATTTTTGCTGAATTTTGAAAAATGTAACCACTACTAGAATATTTAATATTACAATATTTTGTATAAGCGTTTCCTAGTCTTTTTGTAAACTCAACTATTCCACCCTCAACTTTTTCATATAGAAGTAAATGATAGTGATTCGGCATCAAACTCCACTTAAGAATCTCAACCAACTTATCCTGTTTCGGTAAACTCTCAAAAGGATGTTTATTGTTTGTAATTCTTAAGGAGCCACTTCTATTATTAAGACGATATAAGTTCAAGACAAAACGTAAACGATCTTTATCATCAACAAATATATTATGTTTTTTGATTCCACGATTACAAACATGAGCAATAGTTCCAATCATAAGCACATTTTAATACAGTAAGGAAAACTATGTCAACCTGGCAGGTTGACATAGTTGGTGTTGGATAGCGACAAACAAAGGATTGGAGATTGACAAAGTTTCGTTTATGTTTAGAATTCAGCAAAAGTCAAAAGAATCCAGTAATGGACATTAAATAAATGCTTGCAAAAGCAGTTCCCTTATTTAGTGTCCATTACTGAATTTTTTCTCAATAATATAACAATAATAATATACCGATCCTGCAAACCTTCAAACATGTCAACCTGCCAGGTTGACATGTTTGGTTGAGATGTTTGGGGTGATGTTTGGAGCCATATCATATCCATCTTGGGTTAATTTTCTTATCCACAGTTTATTAACATTTAACAACACAAAAGCGACTTCTTGTCATTTGACATATCGCGAGGTGAGGAATAATCTTTATAGATTCAAGTGGGTGTTTATTCTTGCGGGGAACCAAGAATGACTTTGTTTCTGGTTAGTTTTATGATAAGCAAATCATTCAAAACAAATTCAGTGTTCCCACAGGAGGCTTTAAACCGCAAGTCAAACTTTTTGACAGGCGGTTTTGCCGTTTAGTTGATTAAACAAAATCAAGTTAATTGAAATTTAGATGTCGTCAGTTGTCCTCATATCCAACACCGAGTGAACATAGGTATGTCAACCTGGCAGGTTGACATATGTGAGGGAGACAGTCCTTGAAATGAGCGGGGTACACGACGGCACTATATAGAGTTTGGACGCAAGCTTTCTAAGCTAGAAATTTTGCGTTTGAACTTTATAAAATATTTAGTTCAAAAGGTCGATAATCTTTTAAATTTTTTAATTCTTTAATCTCTTTATCTGCACTTATAGAAAAATAAAACTTGAGTGCTAGAAAGGGGGATTAAAGGATGTGAGAGATTAGGTAAATTATTAGCAGTTGTTCAATACCGAGTGTTGAACATACTTATGTCAACCTGGCAGGTTGACATAGGTGAGTGGAATTAAATAAATTAATAAAGTAAGTAAATTAAATAAATTATGAAAAAAATATTATTAAGTATGAGTATGATAGCGGTGGTTGCAGTGGTAGCTATCGGTGCAACAGGCGCTTTCTTCTCTGATACAGAAACATCAACTGGAAACACATTTACAGCTGGTGCGATTGATTTGACGATTGATAATCAAAGCTATGTTACGAGTACGACAACAGGACAACTCGTTGCAAGTCCTTCAACCTCATGGCAACTTGCCAATCTCACAAATCAACTGTTTTTCGATTTTGATGATTTGAAACCGGGAGATCGTGGAGAAGACACAATTTCTCTTCATGTCAACAACAACGATGCATACGCATGTATGGATGTGACTTTGACTGGAACTCCTGAAAATCTTCAAACCGAACCAGAGGCTGGTGTGGACAACACATCCGGCCCTAATGAAGGAGAACTTCAAAACGAACTTCACTTTGCATGGTGGGCTGATGATGGAGACAATGTTTACGAGCATGGAGAGACAATCTTCAAGCAAGGAACAGCGGCAGAACTTTTTGCTATAGACAATCAAAAATGGGCTCTTGCTGACTCCCAATTCAATGTCTGGGGTCAACAAACAGCCCCGATTTCCGGTAATAACACCAGATATATTGCTAAGTACTGGTGCTTCGGTGATTTGACACCAGCACCACTTCCGAACGATTCAAATAACGGACCACTTGATCGCGGAACAGGATTCTCTTGCAGTGGTGCACAACTTGGAAACGAAACACAGACAGACGGTATAGCTGTTGATGTTACATTTGAAGCTGTTCAGTCAAGAAACAATGATAGTTTCAGATGTAATGAAGAAGTTTGTATCCCGGTAAA
>MHWN01000012.1:0-93 GCA_001825395.1 Candidatus Zambryskibacteria bacterium RIFCSPLOWO2_02_FULL_39_26 | reverse complement strand
TGAGCATTCCGGTGTCTATGCTTCCGTAACAAATAGTTCGGAAAATGATGTATTAAGGAAAGTAGTTTCTACTAGTGGATATAATTCCATCGT
>MHWN01000011.1 GCA_001825395.1 Candidatus Zambryskibacteria bacterium RIFCSPLOWO2_02_FULL_39_26 | reverse complement strand
CTTGGAAATTGCGCACAGGAAAACTTTCTCGCCAAAACGATTTTGAAGCAATACGAGAATCATTAGACAAATTAAGCGGCGCGCCAATTTACATAGACGATCAGCCTGGAAATAATATTTTGAAAATGCGCTCAATCGCTCGTAGATTAAAAAGCGAAAAGGGGTTGGGTCTTATCGTGGTGGATTATCTTCAACTGATGCTCCCAACATCCCAAAACAAAAATGACAACCTGGTTCAACAGACCACGGAAATTTCTCGCTCGCTTAAAAGTTTGGCTCGCGAACTTGATGTGCCGGTCTTGGCTCTCTCACAACTCTCCCGTGCGGTGGAAAGTCGCGGCGGTCGTCCTCGCCTCTCGGACTTGCGCGACTCCGGAGCCCTTGAACAGGATGCCGATGTGGTTATGTTCATTCACCGCGAAGATAAATACAAGGAAGCCGAAGAAAAAACAAACATCGCCGAAATTTTGATAGAAAAACACCGAAACGGAGAAACCGGAAAAGTGGAACTATTTTTCAACGAAAAGAAGGCCACATTCCAGTCTATTGATAAATCCAAATACGGCGGAGTCGAAAAAGAGTTTAGTGAGTTTTAAATATCCGAATGTTACGAATTTAATCGAATGATACAAATAACTACGAACTGAATTTATTCGTATTTATTTTCATGTTCATATTTTTTTATAAACTTTTAGCATTAGTGTGCGACCGCTTACTAATGCTAAAATAAAAAGAATGTATTCTATTTGTATTTCTATTTTAAGACGAACCCGCCGAGTTCCCTCGGCGGGCTGATTGAAATTCCGATACTTACAGATGTGGACCAGGAATGTCTTCATAATCAGAGGGCCTGCGAACATTTCGAAGTGACCACGGGACCACTCCGCCATAACGAGTCCGCCCATCCACACGAACGAAGACGACCCAGGCATTTGGCCGACGAACAACCTTGCCGTCCTTATTGCTGATGATGTTGAATACCTC
Organism: Candidatus Zambryskibacteria bacterium RIFCSPLOWO2_02_FULL_39_26; assembly: GCA_001825395.1. Taxonomy (GTDB): domain Bacteria; phylum Patescibacteriota; class Minisyncoccia; order Phycocordibacterales; family DATDWN01; genus C7867-006. The sequence continues at coordinate 32,961 of MHWN01000011.1, read as the reverse complement.
TGTCCCCGGCGTGAGATCTTTCCGACGAAGGAATCCGTACATCTTGGCTCGAACCGGCTCTGATTTGGCTCGTTTGGCTCTCTTTGCCATACAATCTCCTCCGACACTGATACTATCAAAAAGCTAAATTTAAGCAAATTATTTGCTATAATCAACTCGATGGACAATACACAACGACTCATAGAACTTTTCAAAGAATTCCCCGGAATAGGGCCGAGGCAGGCAAAAAGGTTTGTGTATTTTTTGTTAAATAGAAACCCGAGTTATGGGAGTGACCTGGCTAAACTCATAAGCGAAGTCAGAGCAACGGTTCACTCATGTGATACTTGCTTTCGGTTTTTCCCTCACATACAGACACCTGCAACCTCAAGTAAGGGCAAGCAAGCGAACGGTACAAATGTTAGACACCGAGTGTCTAACATTTGTCCAACTTGTCGTGATGAAAGTAGAGACAAGAAGTCTTTGATGCTTATCTCCCACGATGTTGATTTTGAAAACATTGAAAAAACTAAAGCTTACAACGGTTATTATTTTATACTTGGTGGCACAGTACCTATCCTTGAGAAGAATCCGGAAAAACGAATTCGCCAAAAAAACCTTTTGGAAATTTTAGATGAGAGAATCAAAGATGGATTGTCGGAAATTATTATCGCCCTAAACTACAATCCTGAAGGAGAAAATACCCTTTCTTATTTGAGGGGAATCCTGTCAAAGGGCACCTTTGACAGGATTAAAATATCCATTCTCGGCCGAGGACTCTCAACCGGCACCGAGCTTGAATACTCCGACTCCGAAACAATCAAAAACGCCCTGAAAAACCGCCAATAAAACAACCTCCCTGGCGGAGGCGTTCTACTTAATTGCGCTTATGGTTACCTTAAACCAAGGCTGTCTATGGCCATACTTTTTGAAATATCTGCTTTTTTGCTTGTATTTAATTACCTCAACAGTTTTGTTTCTGCCGATTTCTGAAAGAGTTGCTTCAACTTTGGCTTCTTTGATGTAAGGAGTACCGATGGTGGTGTCTTTACCGTCTTCCACAAGCATAACTTTATCAAAAACAATCTTGTCTCCCACCTTCCAGCCAGAGGCTGGTCCGCCTTTGGCGGAGAGCTTTTCAATCTTAATAACATCGCCCTTAGAGACTTTGTATTGTTTGCCTCCTGTATTTATAACTGCAAACTCATTTTTCATAACCCGCAAAATATAACAAAAACAGCCCAAAAAGGCAAGGTTTCTCTACTCTTCAGTATCTGGTTTTTCTAGAAGAGAAGGCTCAAATCCAACCGAATCCCCTGTTATGCGGACAATATCTTTGTCTATTTTTTTAAATTCCTTACTGCCACTATTGAAATGACTCACGACTGTGCCAAGCGATGTGCCGAGCTTGTTATGATACTCTTCGTAGCTTTTCAAGTGGTTCATTAAGTTTGCTACATTTTTTTGAATTTCTTTGGTTTTCTCTTCAATTTGCATTGCCTTAAGACCTTGTAAAACTGTTTGCAAATATGCGAGAAAAGATGTGGGCGAAACAATTATCACCTTGTACTTACCAGCAGCTCTCTGTATCAAGTTCTCTGTATCTTCGGTAATGGCGCCGATTTTGTTTATAAGTAAGTCATAATAAATCGCCTCATGAGGAATAAACATAAATGCAAAATCCATTGTCCCCTCTTCTGGCCTAATATATTTTGAAGTTTCAGTAATGCGAAGTTTCAAATCATTTACAAAAAGTTTCTCAAGTCGTGATTTTTCGGTGGTGTCGGCAGTCTCAATCATACGGTTGTAGTTTTCCAGTGAAAATTTTGAATCAACCGGGATTATTTTATCTTTAACAAAAACCACCGCGTCTACAACCTCCCCGTTTTTGAATCCATACTGCATCTGGTACTGACTTGGGGCTAAAACATTTTTCAAGAGTGTTTCAAGATAGTACTCTCCCAAAATTCCGCGCTGTTTTGGATTTTTCAATATGTCCTGCAAATTTTGAAGCTGGTCGGCAAAGGAAACCACTTGGCGGTTTGTTTCGTCTAATTTGGTCAAACCTTGAGTTACCTCTCGGATTAACTTGGCCGATTCCCCTAGCTGGCTTCGCACAGATTCGTTCATTTGTTTGGCGCTTTCGCCTATTTTGGAATCCACCACGCGGTTTAGCTCGTTTATCTGCTGGAGGATAAGTTTGAGACCTGTCTCGTCACTTCCCTCTTGTTTCGGGCGTAAAAAATAAGCTAGGACAAAACCTATGGACAAAGCAATGATTAGAAAAATAATAGTTGTTGGTTCCATAACCATATTCTACCAAAAAATAAAATATTGTGATAATCTATTAGTATGAAGTTACATCAACAAATAAGGGAAGAGATAAAAGAAGCGATGAAGGCCAAAGATACTATCCGACTAGGAGTCATTCGAGGACTTGTGGCAGGATTTACAAACGAGCTTGTGTCGCTTAAAAGAATGCCTGATGGGGAGCTCTCGGACGATGAGGCCTTGAATGTTATCCGCCGTGGAGTTAATCAGAGAAAAGACTCCATCGATCAATTTACCAAAGGTGGTCGGAACGACTTGGCTGACAGCGAAAAGGCAGAACTGGCGATACTTGAAACATATCTTCCGGCACAAATGTCCAAAGATGAGGTGCTGAAGATTGCAGAAGCAAAGAAAAATGAAATGGCTATAACTGATAAATCTAAATCTGGACAGCTTATGAGCGCAATTATGAAAGAGCTCAAAGGAAAGGCGGATGGCAATCTGGTAAAATCGGTAGTTGACGAAATTTTAGGTTCGTAATAAAATTCTACTTAGAGGAAAGGAGGTGAGGTAGTCGTGGTGAGAATGAAAACACCCCTGGAAATCGCCATGGCAATCGAGCGTCATGGTGAAGGAGTCAGAATGGCTTCCAAATTCCACGGAATCATGATGGCGGAAATCTTCAAAGCTGGCTACATTGAACCGACAGCGGTTCATGAGGTCAAACAAAAGGTTTCTGAAATCATGAGAGAACGAAGGCTGGCAGAACTCCAAATGGAGACAGCATGACGCAACCTACCTGCAAGTAAAAAGGGTCAACTACGTACCTACGGTTGGCCCTTTTCCTATTAAAGCTATATTATTAGCCAAACTGTGGATAACTCGTTGACAAATGAGGAATGATTATAGTATAATATCTAACAGAAGGAGGCCTATATGAATATAAGGCCGGGAATGCCGGATCACATCCGGCGACTGGTTCTCGCTGGAGACGGCGACGCACTTCGGGATCTCGCCGCCAGAAGGCGAGCGAGAGAGCGAAATTTCGGCAGAGCCAGGGGTGATCGACGTCCAGTTTTTCCACCATTCGCCGCCTGCGTTCCCCGGATTGACGGGAAAAGTAGGGCGGCGGGAGAGAGGGATGACGACTAGATCGTCTCTCAAGGGGCAGGTTGCAACGCGCAACCGGCCCTTTTTTGTCTCCATAATAAAATAATGGAGTTATTATCCAGATTTATAAGCAGTAAGTATAATGTTTGCTACTTCCTGGGCAGAGATGTTGTTGACATCAATTACCTTGGCAGAAGAATGAGCCACAAAAGGACTGTGATCTCTGGTACGATCTACCTCATCACGATCCAATATCTCTTTTAAAATATCTTGATAATTGGAAGGATGACCAAGTTTTTGGAATTGCAAAACTCGCCTACGGGCTCTGACTTCCGGAGTGGCCACCAAAAAAAACTTATAAGGAGTACTGAAGATTTCACCCATGTCCCTGCCATCGGCCACCAACCCTGGCGGCAAGTGTGCAGATAATTCGTGCTTTAAAAGAGCCTGGCGAACTTCTTTAATTTTGGAAATTTCGGATGCCCGGTCTGCCACTTGGTTACTTCGGATTAAAGTTGTAACATCCCGGCCACGAAGCAGTGCTTTGTTATTTTTCATTTGAAAAATTAAATTATCCGCTACCGAAACTAGTTCTGAAACCTTGGTAATATTTTTCTCAATGGAAATTAGAGCAACAGAGCGGTACAAAGCCCCGCTGTCCAGCTGGTGAAAACCCAATTCCCGGGCCACAATAGACCTGACCGCGCCCTTTCCGGTACCAGCTCCGCCATCAATGGTAATAATGGGAATTGTTAAATCCTGATTAGCCATGAAAACTTGTAGGGTTAACTAACCTTATTCAATTAATAGTAGAGCTAAATCAGGATTAGTCAAATAAAAAATTCGTAAAAATAAAAACCGAGAATGGCGATAAAGCCGAGAGTGATAAAAATTTGAAGAACATTTAAGGCGATTTTGGTTTGCTTTTCATCGGCTGATTGTTTGAATATTTTAAATAACAGGAAAAAGACGATAAAAGATATAACGGAAAGCCAACTTTTGGTTATCCAGTGATGACCTGTAAATGCTGTCAGCCAGTCTTTGAACGAGAAGCTTAGCTCCCCGCCGACAGTTATTCCTACCACCACAATGATTGTCAGAGTAGATGACCATGCAGATGCGTAAATTGATTTTAATTTATCCATAATTTAAAAATATTTTAAACCGCGCCCCACCTTGCCGCGGCCGATATTATAAAACCCATCAGACCTAAACTTAAACCGAGACCGACAATCATGACTGTAAGCCAGATGAGAGATTTCCGAAGACCGAAAGATTCCAGCTGGCTTGAGTCCAGTCGCGACAATAATAAAATAGTAATAGAAACGGGAATGGCAAAAAGGAAGATGTGTTCCTTTGCTTCCATGGCGATGGAGTGAGCCCAGGGCGCGTCTCCAGCTTTAATGATTGGTTTAACCAGAGAACCGTAAAATTTCACATAGTAATAACCGCCGATTATCCAAGTCAAAATGAAACTTACCAGTCCGATTTTTGCCGCAATCAGACGGCGTTTGACAGAACCGGCGTTGGCCACCACTTCACCAAGTAGCCAGAGAAATGCGTCAATACCTAAAATAGCAAAACCCAGGTGAAGACCTATAAGCACGGGCTTGCTCAAAAGTAATGATGAAATATCCATACGAACGTAATTATATACTTAATTTTGAATAATAATTAGATTTATCCCCTTTTTCAATTTAGTAAAAATAATTTTCATTTTTTGGAAAAAATGTTATAGTTTTTGTGTTTAAATATGGCCTCTTCGTCTAATGGTTAGGACATTGCCTTCTCAAGGCAAGAACAGGGATTCGACTTCCCTAGAGGTCACATGTTTCCAGCGGTTAAACCGCTGGAGACTTCTTTTTATCTATCCGGTGGGATTTCGTAATAATTTATTAGGAATTTTACTGTGTCCATAAACGGCACCGTCAGAGTTTCCGAACCGAATCTGGCTCCTTTTGGGTTGATAGTGTATAAGAAAATAATAAACTTCGGATTATAAGCCGGAAAATAACCGACAAATGAGTGAAGAAATTTATCTTCCTCGTAGCCTCCCCCGCCCGGCTTTACCATTTGGGCCGTACCGGTTTTAACCGCAATACTGTAATTTGGCATTCGGTAGCTTCCGCCTGAAAGCACGTTGTCCACGCTGTAAATGAGCATCCGAGTAACTTCTTCGGAAGTTTCTCTTTTTATGACTCGTGCGCCTATGGTAATCGGTGTGGTTTTTGTAACACCTATTTTATATTTTATACTTTTGATTGTGTGAGGCTCTACCAAAACTCCGCCGTTGGCGATAACCGAAAGAGCCCTAATGGTGGTAATAGGCGTTAGGGCGATTCCTTGTCCGAAAGCGGCTGTGGCCAAATTTATGTCAATATTGCTTTTGAGATTTGTTACTAAATTCCGGCCTTCATTTGGCAAGTCTATGCCCGTCCTGTCAGCCAAACTAAAACCAAGCATATATTCGGAAAAAAGCTTGTTGCCCAAAAGGGACTGCACATAAGCCGCGCCGACGTTTAGGGATTGGGATAAAACATCCTGCAAACTGACTATCCCTCTCTCCTTGCTGTCAAAGTTTGAAACTTTTTTACCGCTGATAATGGTAAATCCTTTGTCATAGTAAGTTGTCTTGGCTGTGACCACTCCGGCGTCAATGCCGGCAGAAATGGTCAAAGGTTTAATGACAGATCCCATCTCATAAACATTTTCTACTAGCGGGTTTGAAAAAATGGCAGAGCTTTTTTCCAAATCCGGGCGGTTCGGGTCAAAGGTCGGGTAAGTTTCCATGGCATATATTTCGCCAGTGGACGGGTCCATAATAATTCCTCCGGTAGAGTCGGATGAATATTTTTCAGTGACATTTTTCAAGACAGATTGCAAATACATCTGGACGGTCGGCTCTATGGTGGTTATGAGATCCCCTTCTCCATCCTTTGAAACGTTTGCCACTTTTTTTATGTTAGAAAAAATCTCGGCAAAAAAGTTAATGAAGGCGCCTTCCTCTCTTTTCAGTTCCGTTTCAAATTGCCTCTCCAGTCCGTATCTGCCGGCATATTCATCTCCTTTATATCCAAGTATGCCAATAATATGTGAAGCAATGTTCCCTCCCGGATAAAATCGCCAATGATCTCCAAAAACTTGAAGTCCAGTTATTTTTAAATTTGATATTTTTTGGCCGATTTCTTCGTCCGCTCTGATGACTATTTCCTCATAAGGATCATTTAGTTTTGTGGCTTTGGTAATGAAAAGATCGCGGTCAATCGGTATAATCTCATTTAATTTCTGGTAAGCGAATTCGGGGTCTTTCAAAATTTCGGGATTTACTGCCACGATATATCCCGATTTCAAAGTGGCGGCTGAAACTAAACTACCATCTTTGTTTTGAAAAAAAATACTGCCTCGACTAAAAATTTTCTGGGCAGTGGAAGTATATTGTTTGTCGGCTTTGCTTATATAAAAATCATTGTCAACAATTTGCAAAAAATAAAGCCTGACGATAATGACCAGAGCAAAAATAAAAATACCAAAAGAAATCAAACGAATACGAGATTGATAATTAAACTTCATCAAGTTTATTGTACGGTTTATCTAGGTAAAATGGCCACTTCCGGACCTGTTTTTTGGGAGATATAAGTTTTTGTTATGGCGTCTTTGAAACCCAAGGAGTGGGCCAGTTGTAAAGTCACGGCATTTCTTTTTGTTATATATTGAAATTCTTGACTACCTATTGAAAGAGTCAATACGGAGATTTCGGTTTCCAAGCTTTGGCGAGCAACGACGTTGCTGACAGTCACTCTGATGGAATACATATAAAAACCTAGGCTTAATAGCAAGACTCCCATGAGCGTCCAAAAGATAGTTTTTTCTCTATTTAATTGTAATACTTTTTCAACCATAGTTTAAATTTTCAATTTCTAAAAAATTCATGTTTTTTCTATTATTCTCAACTTGGAGCTTCTACTTCTTGGGTTTTGTCCGATTTCTTCATCGCTGGGTATTATTGGTCTTTTTGTCAATATCTTGGCTTGACCTTCAGTACCCTTTTCCTTAAAAAATTGCTTGACTACCCTATCCTCCAGACTATGGAAAGAAATGACTGCCAGTCTGCCTCCATTGTTTAATCTTTCAAAACCCTTCCTTATTCCTTCTTTTAGGCTTTCTATCTCATCGTTCACTGTTATTCTTAAAGCTTGAAAAGTTTTTGTGGTTGGATGAATCTTTCGATGGTGATAGAATTTCGGCGTAGCGCTTTTTATAATCTCCACCAGATCAAATGTTGTTTCAATCGGCTTAACTTCCCTTCTCTCCACGATGGCCTTGGCTATTTTCCAAGCAAATTTTTCTTCACCATAACTTTTAATAATAGTGATAATGTTTTCTAAGTCCCAAGTGTTTAGAATTTCTTTGGCAGTTAAATCAGCTTCTTTCAAATCTTTTTTAAAAGACATGATGAGCGGCTCATTCTTTTGAAAAGAAAATCCTCTACCAGATTCTTCAAATTGATTTGAAGAAAGACCTAAGTCTAGAAGAATTTTGTCAACGCCTTTGATATTTAAAGAATCAAGAATGGCATTGAGATTTCTGAAACTTCCCTCTATAAATTTTATATCCCCTTGAGATTGTCCGAGTCTTTCTTCGGACCTTCTCACGGCATCGGAATCCAAATCAATCCCGATGATTTTGACTCTGTTGCCAAATCTTTTGAGAACTTCCTCACTGTGGCCACCACCACCTAAAGTACCGTCAACGAAAATATCTCCAGGTTTAAGGGCTAGTCCGTCTATAACTTCATGTAAAAGAACTGGAATATGTGTCATAAAGTTTATAAAGTCTGTAAAGTCTTTAAAGTGGGGTTGCCTTTATGGACTTTCACCTTTATAGACTTTTGACTTATAGTACCCCTACCTGTCCCAATTTTTCTGCCAAAGTATCGGCCTGCTTCTCTACCACCTTCTTGTATTCATGCCATACTTTCTCGTTCCAAATCTCAACTCGACTTGAAACGCCGATAACCACAGCTTTGTTTTTGAGATTGGCTCTGTCTCGGAGAAAATCGGGAACTAAAATTCTTCCGATGGAGTCAATTTCTACTTCTGTCGCTCCGGCAAACATAAAACGGTTGAAGCTTCTGTTGTCTGCTTGGAGTAGTGATGACTCGCTAAGTCTTGCGCTAATCTGTCCCCACTCCTTTTGTGTAAAGACGAAAAGACAAGCATCCAAGCCTGGAGTTATCACAACTTTTTTCCCCATTTCCGAACGAAACTTCGCAGGAAGCGAAAGTCTGTTCTTGTCATCAATGGTGTGTGTGTACTCTCCGATAAACATTTTTAGTAAATTATTCTAATTAACCTAATTATTCTAAATACCAAACGTCCAAACCCTTAGACTAATTAGAACAATTAGAAATTAGGTCAATTATATTTAGTTTCCCACCCTTTCCCACTCACAATACATTATATACCACCCTTTCCCACTATCCAACAGACTTATCCACTTCTGTGGATAAGTCTGTTGGATACGAAAAAAGCCGACCGAAGTCAGCCTTTGAAGAAAAAGTGGGAACCCTATAATTGTAAGCCACCAGGTCCCCTTAAAAACGGCAAATGAGTTGAGATTGAGCCACTAACCTACAAACAAATACCGAACTGGAGCACCGATGGTTTGTGTGGCTCAACAAACCCTTCTCCAGCATGGTCAGTTTATCATAAATGCAGTTTTAAGTCAAGAAAAATCTAAAATAACCCTTAAAATTAGGGTTATTTGGCATTCCAAGCTTTCATAATTTGAGACAATGTCGCGTATTTTAGATGAAGAGTGAGAAGTGATGTTATCACTTCGCAAGACCTTGAACATTTTGTAATCAAAATGTGAAAGGTGTACAGATCCTGTAAGGATTGGCCAAATTTGGAAGCTCTATTTAGGTCTCATTAAAGGAAAGGTTTGTAATTCACGTAAAGGTTTATCCACCAGTATAGTAAAAAGTCTTTCACCAAAGCCAAATCCGCAAGTCGGTGGCATGCCATATTCAAGCATTTCCACAAATTCCATATCCGCCATCATAGCTTCTGTGTCACCCTTGTCTATAAGCTTTTGTTGTTCTTCAAATCTGTTTTTTTGATCTTGCGGGTCGTTTAATTCGGAATATCCCCTGCCCACTTCACTTCCAGCAATGATTGGCTGGAACATTTGAACAGTTTTTGTTCCCGAGATACTTTTGGCCAGCGGCGCAACGAGAGTAGGATGGTTTACCACAAAAGCCGGGCCTTTGATATTTTTCCTACAATATTTCCAAAGCGTATCAATAAGCCTTTCCTTATTTTCTCCTTCATATTTAACACCGAGTTCGGAAAGTTTTTTGATTATTTCACTTTCACTAGCTTTATCAATATCTATTTCGGTCTGTTTTTTTATTTCCTCTGAATAATCAATCTCCTGCCATTCATCGGCTAGGTCAAAGGTAAAGCCTCTAGATGTGAATTTTGTTTTACCGAAAACTTCTTTAGCAATTTCAATATACATTTCCCTGACCAGTTTCATGCCATCGTTGTAATCGGCAAAGGACCAATAAAACTCCATGTTTGTAAATTCTTGGGAGTGCTCTTGGGAAGTGCCCTCGTTTCTGTAAGCTCGTCCTATTTCAAATGTTTTTGAAAAACCTCCAGCCATAAGACGCTTCTGCCACAGTTCTCCTATTGATATTCGCAAATAAACAGCCAAATCATAATCGCTGTGATGAGTTTTAAAAGGTTTAGCTTCCGCTCCTCCAGTGGTTATTTCCAAAGTCGGAGTTTCCACTTCAAGAAAACCGTTGTTTTTCATAAAATCGCGAGTGGCGTCCCAAAATTTAGCTTTTTGGATGAAAAGGGAACGTAATTCGTCGTTCATTAGAAAATCCAGATATCTTTTTCTGTATCTTTCATCCGTGTCTGTAATTCCATGCCATTTTTCCGGTAATGGTAAAAGAGATTTTGAGGCCATTACCCAAGAATCCACTACGACACTCTGTTCTCCAGTTTTTGAAAGAGCTGGTTTTCCAGTAACTGAAATAAAATCGCCTATATCCACCGTATCCACAAAAAGAGAAAAGGTCTCATCGGATATGATATCTTTTTTTATAATAGCTTGAATGCGCTCAGTCCCATCAAATATAACGACAAAAAGAATAGCCCCCTGACCGCGAACAGCCATTATCCTACCGGCAATTGATACAGCATCGCCGGCACGCACTTCCGCCTCAAAATTTTTCTTCAAAAAATCAATAGGAAAATCACGCGGAACTTTGGCAGGATATGGGTCAATGCCCTTATTTTTTAATATTTCCAACTTTACCAGACGAGCTTGCTTAATTTCATCAAGAGAGGCCATTTAATAAGTATAAAGTAAAAAGTTGAAAGTGGAAAGAAAGATATTATGGACAAGAAATTTCGAACTGACTATTTAATATCTGTAATTTTGTATTGCAATTCGCCACTTGGTGCATTGAAGGAAAAACTATCTCCTTTTTTCTTACCAACAATAGCTTGACCAAAAGGAGATCGGATTGAGATTTTGTTTGTGGCCACATCAGCCTCTTCTGAACCAACAATATTGTAGACAAACTTCTTCTCATCTTTTTCTACCGTGACTGTGGAACCGACATTAACCATTCCACCGTGATTTCCTGAAACAATGGTTGCGGTTTTAAGAAGCTCTTCAAGTTTGGCTATACGATCTTCAACGGTTGCTTGAACATCTCGAGCATCATGATACTCGGAATTTTCTGCCAAATCCCCCAGTGACTTTGCATATTCCAAATTCTTTGCCACTTCTTTACGACGAGGACCTCTTAGCTCAACAAGTTCCTTAGTAAATTCGTCAAACTTTTCTTTAGTTAAATATTCTTTATCATTCTTCATATTGCAGAAAAGTGTAGCACTAAACCCGACTTGGGTCAATTTCAAATCTCGTCGAGACACAACTTTTTTGAGACTTCGCAGACCTGAAGCTTGGTTCCGTCAAGGTGCCCCGTTTTTGACGGATTTAGGTCGAGAACCAAGCGAACTCTCCGCAGGAGAGAGTGAGCGGTCTCAAAAAAGTTGTGATGAGTAAGAGATTTAAAATCTATTGTAAATATTCACTAGCATAAATGTTGACCCAATCAAATAATTCTCGCATAACTAGCACGGCTCCAAACTGGTTGTTGCGTGAGCCTCTTTCCATTACGATAGCATAAGCGTATTTTGGGTTTTTGTATGGCCAAAAACCGATAACCCAGGAGTTAACCTCATCTTTAGAAACTCCGAGTTGAGCCGTCCCGGTCTTGGAGACCACCTCCACAAATGGAAAATTCAGGGCGGCCGATGTGCCTTCCGTCACGCCAAGTCTCATACCCTCTTTGATTATTCTGTAGAAATCGGAATTAAGTTCAATCATACTTTTCGGCCCAATCTGCCCTTTGATAAGAGTTGGGGTCACTAGGATTCCGCCACTGCCTATTGCCCCAACCGCTCTGACTGCTTGCAGAGGCGTAACCTGAAAGCCATATTGGCCGATGGCTGTATTGTAAGTGTCTCCAACGTGCCATTCATCACCGTTAAAATTTTTCTTTTTCCATTCTGGACTAGGGATGGTTCCGGGCAGTTCTCCCGAAAAATTAATCTTTGTCGTCGTGCCAAAACCAAACATTCTTGTGTATTTTTCAATATTTAAAATACCTATTCCCGGCTGACTTTCAAAACCTCCGGTAACTTCATAAAAATAAACGTTGGACGAAACAGCAATAGCCCGCCTCAAATCAACCGGACCGTGAGCCTTCCAGTCCAGAAAAATAGACGGCTTATCTTTTATAAATGGGTTTGGTATTGATATTGAACCGGTACTGACAATCTGTTTTGAAGGGTTTATTACCGCTAAATCCAGGACCCCCATAGCGATAAAGATTTTCATAATAGACCCAGGAGTATACAGGCCATTTATGGCTCTATTTAAAAAGGGATAATTTTTGTTGTTAACCCAAGCGTTTATTTTTTTACTGTCGGAACCGTCAGTCATTACCTGGGAGCTGTACTCCGGGAAATTACTTATAGCCAAAATTTCTCCAGTTGCAATATCCATAATCACTCCTGAACCGCCTCTATAACCAGCTCTATCGGCAATATCTAAAAGTGATTCATTCAATTTCCTCTGCAAATTTAAATCTATTGAAAGAGGCAGATTATCGCCATCAACGGGTTTTTGTATTACACTTTCTGAAACGATATTCCCCTTAACATCTGTTTCAATAATTTTTATACCATTCATTCCGGAAAGAATGGTATCATAAACTTTTTCTAAACCATCTATTGGATCATATCTGTTCTGATAATATATTCCGGATGAATCTTTGGAAGGATACTTGACATATCCCAAAGTGGTCGACAGGCCTGTGGAAGTGGCATAAATTCTCAAGGAAAAGTCATTTGTTTGCGAATTTATGGCGTTCCAAACTATTGGAACATTGTTACGGTCATAAATTACTCCCCGATCGGCAAAAATGATGGTGTTGCGAAGATTGTTATTATCACTTCTTATTCTAAATTTTTCACCTTCCACTACCTGCAGATTCCATAATTTATAAACAAAAACAATACCGATCAAAAACAAAAAAATAACCAGAAAATTAAAAACGCTTTGGGAAATAGGCCTCTCCATTCGACCCTCAAACTGATTAACATCAAAAGCGGGTAGATTTTTTGAGTCTAAAAAAATTTCATCAGGATCAATGTCCTTATTTTTGGTAGGATTTTTTCTTTTTAAAATGCTCCTTATTTTATTTAGCATTTAGTAAATTTATATTCTTATTTGGGTTTTAATAAAATAAACAGCGAGAAGAACGACAAAAGTGGCTGTCAAAGCAGTGTAAGGAAAGATAATTTCCGTAACATAAAGCATATCAAAGATAAACCCAAAAAATAATACTTCAAAATATAGGGGGAAATAAATAACTAGGCCCAGAAGCATCGGAGTAGAAAGCCACCACGGCAAAATCACTATAAAAATTAAGGCGACTATAAAAGTCAGAATGCGTACATTTACTGGATTAATTACATTTAATTTCATCATTTTATTGTTTTTGACTCTCTACAAATATATATTTTGAAGAAAAAATATTGCCCGGGATGCGCAAATATATTGTTTTAAAAGAACTTTGAGAATTGACATAAATATAATATACACTTCCTAATGCGGCCGGTGAAATACTGGGGTAAACAAACATATCCCCTAAAACAATATCCATGTCCTTCGGCACTTCAACTTTGAAATTCGCGCCTCCTTGGCCCAGAAGTTCTAGCGTCTCTCCGGTACGGGACAAGACCGCCTCCACTTTACTGTTGCCACTAGAAAAAAGCTCCACTTGAGAAGAGCGGGGTGTGCTATTTTTTACTGTACCGATAATAATATTGTCTGACAGATAAACTTTGTCCCCCTTGGAAACTCCATCCGACAGTCCAATATCTATAATCAAAGTATCGTAAGAAGAATATGGCGGTTTTGATAATACCCGAGAAATAATAAAGTTTGCCAAGAAATCAGTTCTACCCAATAAATTTTTTAATTCTTGATTTTGGAGGGTTAAAATACCATAATCAATTTCTTTCAGCTTCAAAGATGCCAATTCATTTTCCAATTCTTTATTTCTTAAAATCAAAATGTTTTGAAAGATAAAATAGTCTTTAATATTGATTAAGGAGTCGGTCAGAGAAAGCCGTGCGGACCACAAAGGTCGGGCAATAGCAAAACTTATTGTCCTTAAAGCATTCGGAAAAAGGAAACCGGCAAGTGACAGAATAATAAACAAGACGGAGACAAAAATAATTTTGTTGCGGCCGCTTTTATCCGGTTTACTTTTTAGGTGGTAGCGCATCTTCATTGGCAATTAGGACATCTTTGTAGGTTTCCAGATTTTCCAAAATTATACCCGTCCCACGGCATACGTCAGTCAAGGGGTCTGGAGTAATGCGTACGTGAATTTTTGTGTATTCCTCTATAATTTCTGCCAGACCTTTTATCAAAGCCCCGCCACCAGTCAAATAAATGCCTCGGTGCATAACATCGGAGAGAATTTCCGGCGGAGTTGTTTCCAAGACTTCTTTAATTGATTCAATGAGAGTATCTATGGACTGGGAAATAGCTTCACGAATATCCGAGTCGGTTATAACCACCTCCCTCGGCAAGCCAGAAACCAAATCGCGTCCTTTTATGGATGCTTCGAGCGGCGCGTCGCCCGGCAGTATTGCTCCAATTGAAATTTTAATGTCTTCAGCAGTTTTTTCGCCGATTAAAATTTTAAACTCACTGCGAACATAAGAGATAATATCTTCATTTAATTTGTCTCCGGCCACCCGCAAATTCTTTGACCTGACCACTCCACCTAAGGATATAACGGCAATGTCCGATGTCCCTCCGCCCACATCTATGACCATATTGCCAACCGGTTCCATAATGGGAAGTCGTATGCCTATGGCCGCGGCCATTGGTTCTTCAACAATATAAACTTCGGAGGCTCCGGCGTTTTTGGTGGCGTCGCGAACAGCCCGAGTTTCCACGTTGGTAATTCCTGACGGCACGCCGACCACAACCCGGGGACCCAGAAGTTTTTTATTATTTTTTTCAGCTTTTTTGATAAGATAAGTAATCATTTCTTCTGTTACTTCAAAATCAGAAATAACGCCGTCAACTAACGGCCTTATAGCCACAATATGTCCAGGAGTACGGCCTAGCATCTGCTTGGCATCTGCACCGACTGCCACCACTCGATTGGTTTTCTGGTTGACGGCCACAACCGACGGTTCGTTTATGACAATCCCCTTGCCGCGCAAATAGACCAAGGTATTGGCTGTTCCCAAATCAATGCCAATATCGTTTGAGAGCAGTCTCTTAAATTGTTCAAAGCTTTTTATCATACGAATTATACAAATGTAACCGAATGTACGAATAAACACAAATTATCATTAACCCATTCGTAAATTCAATCTTATTCGTAAAATTCGTTACAAAATTTTCAAGGCGTCCTTAATTGACATTAGCTCAGATTCGGACAATGTTCTATGCTTAACCTCAATTTTATTTTCTGCAACTGTTTTATCGCTCACTACAAAACGTACAGGAATACCAATAAGGTCTGAATCTGCAAATTTTTCGCCGGGTCGAAGGTCCCTGTCGTCATACAAAACTTCAACGCCTCGCTTCTCCAAATCACTATATAGATTATCAGCAAATGACACAACTGCCTGATTTTCGCCCAAGCGAACCAAGTGCACTTGGAAAGGAGCGGTAGTTTTAGGCCAAACAAGACCCTTATCATCGGAAAGCAATTCAACAATTGTGCCCATCACTCTTCCCGGACCAATGCCGTATGAACCCATGATGACTGGTTTTGACACTCCGGATTCATCAGTGTAAAAGAGACCTAAGGGCTCGGAAAATTTAGTTCCAAGCTTAAAAATATTTCCAACTTCAATTGTTTTCTTTTCAATTAAATCTTTTTTAGCTAGTTTCAAATCTTTTAAAACCTCGTCATTCAGAACCTCTTTGTTCACGGCAATTCCACTTTTTTCATCCAAATAAATCCTGTCTTCACCAGCCTCGCAAACGGTTTGAAATTCATGACTATATTTTGAAAACGGGCCGCCTGAAGCGAAAGTTCTGTAGGTTTGATGACCAATACCCACTGTATTAAATACTCTTTTATATGCTAGAGCCACTTTTTCATAGAAAGCGTCAAGACCAGTCTGGTCTAAATCAAAAGAATAAAGATCTTTCATGGAAAATTCTCGGCCGCGAATAATGCCACTTTTGGCTCTGACCTCGTTTCTGAATTTTGTTTGGAATTGATAGGCGTATATCGGAAGATTTTTGTACGAACTTATATGGTTGGTCATCATCCTAGCAATCGGCTCTTCATGTGTCGGACCCAATCCAAGCTCTCCTCCGGATTTCAAGTTTGTTTTGAACCAAATATCTACTTTATCGCTTGACCAACGATTGGTTTTTTCCCAGATTTCTTTATCTTGAAGAACAGTTAAAAACATTTCTTGTCCTCCGATGGCATTCATTTCCTTGCGAATTATTTCTTCAATATTTTTTATGACCCGAAGACCCATCGGCAATAGAGTATAAACACCGGCCATTTCCTTGTGAATAAAGCCAGCTCTGATGAGCAATTGGGCGTTTTTTGAAACTTCATCAGCAGGAGCTTCTTTTCTGGTTTTTGTAAAAAGTTGCGATTGTCTCATTCCTCACATTTTATATGAAAAATGTTTTTTGAGCAAAAAAGCCCCGGACACCGTGGAACCTGGTATTCCCAGGCTTCACGGGCCGAAGCGTTATCCACGCATCTCGCTTTTATCGCGCCAGTCACTGGTCAACCGGACACTGCCTCTGACAGACTAGGACATCTGTCAGGACAGCCGGGACAGGACAGTCGCGCGGGATAGCAAGATGCTGACAACATTGAGTCCTCATGGAGGTGTGGCACCCGAACTTCACCCAAAAGCCGGGCAATGAGGGCTCAAACGCTTAGATCTGATTTCAGTATAGAACAAAAGCCAAATAAAGTCAAAATTTTTGAAAAGATATTATTTGCCGAGTCTTAGAACAGCTTTAAAATATCATGACTGGTAACAACAATCATAAGAAGAATGAGCAGTCCAAAACCGACAACATTGGCATACCGAACGAAAGCTCCCGGAATTGGTCGGTTAATTATTGCCTCAATCAAAAGAAAAAACAATCTTCCGCCGTCAAGAGCCGGAAATGGAAAAAGATTTATGACGGCGAGGTTAATGGAAATCAAAGCTACCAAAGAAAGCAAGTAAACAAAACCAAGATTTTTGGCCTCTGAAACTACGCTGGCAATTCCTACCGGACCGGAAATTTGAGAGAAATCCGATTTAAAGGTAATGACATCACCAAGAAATCCCAAAAGACCGACTGTTGTAGTTTTCAAGAGAAGATAAGTGATGCGGGCTCCTTCCAAAACAGCCAGATGGACCGGCAGTTTCAGTATTCCAACACTGTCCATGGCAATACCCACAGCCTTTTTGCCTGGAATAATATCAACATCAGGAATCAAAGAAATATCTTTAGGTTCTGCACTCCCTCTTTTGTAGGTTAATTCAATACTTTGACCTTTACTCTGGCTAATGGTTTGCTGAACATTTTCTGGCGTGAGAGTGCCACCCAAAAGAACAATCTTTCCGGATGATACAGAAAGAATATAGTCCCCCGGAAGAAGGCCTCCTTTATCGGCCGGTGAGTCCGGCAAAACTTCCGTCACAATGGTTTTTAAGTTTCTAACTTCCCCAAAACTGGAATGGCCCGCGGGCGCTGGAAGTCCCAGCATTAAGCCCCATGAAATTAAAAACCAGGCAAAAATGATGTTGAAAACCACTCCAGCCGCAAGAACGCTGGCTTTAATCCATTTTGGCTTGTAATAAAAACTTCCAGATTTTTCTGCATCCGAGATAGTCTCAATATGAGCATCTTCACCGAAAATTTTGACAAAACCTCCAAATGGAATAGTATTCAAAGTGTATAAAGTTTCGCCAATTTTTTTAGAATATATTTTTGGTGGAAATCCTAAACCGAATTCATCCACTCTGATCCCGGATTTTTTGGCCACGATAAAATGCCCGAGTTCGTGAACAAAAATCAAAACTGCCAAAATTATCAAAAAAATTATTACAGACATAAAAGAATTTTAAGTTTTAAATGAGTGTTTAAATATTTTAATTTTAAAATTCAGATTTGATTTAAAATTTATAAATTAAATTTATGCTTATTCCCCTATCTCCTTCTCCTTCTTACTGAAAGCGGTATCAAGCGCTTTCCCAGCTTCATCCAACATTTTTTGAAGTTCGGCTTTTAAGCGAAATTTATCATCTTCTCCCATTCCGCCTTCTTTTTCTTTTTTATCAATGTCTTTGACAATTTTTTCTCTCTCTCCCCTTAGAGCAATGCGGGCATCTTCAAGTTTTTGTTTAGCGATTTTAACCAGTCCTGCTCGCCTATCGGAAGTCAGTTCTGGAAAAATTACTCGAAGCCCCTTGTCGTCAACCGTCACTGACAACCCTAAATCCCCAGAAACAACGCCCTTTTCAACGGCCTTTACTAAAGACATATCCCACGGAGTTATCCGAAGTGTTCTTGGGTCTTCTACAGAAATACTGGCAACTTGGGTGACGGTCATGGGCGTTCCATAGGCTTCAACTTTAACTCCGTCCAAAATAGCCGGTGTAGCCCGTCCGGTGCGAATACCGGAATATTCATGCTTAAGCCAATCTTCGGTTTCTTTGAGCTTTACTTTGAAGGGAGTGAAGTTATAGGCCATAAGCGTATTGTACCATACGCAATTTTCAATATATCGAAGGAAATGAATTGTATAATAAATACAACAATATTAAATAGAGAGCATTAAATTTTCTAGTATCATTTTGATAGGGGCCCCGCGATCATAAAGTGAGGCCCGGGCAGATTCGCAAACTTTTAAAGCTCCGCTTGATTTTTCCACACCCTTTTCGTAAAGTTCCACTTCAACTTGATTGAGTAAAATAATAGCGTCTTGTTTTGTTTTTTCTTCATTGCTTATTCCCTCGGTTATCTCTTTAACTTTGGCTAACCTTTCATTCAATGGTAATCTCAATATGTTTTCCTCTTTTACGGACTTTTGACTTTCACCTTCAATTACCATCATGCGGGAACGTAAAGTTGGAAGCAAAATTTCTTGCGGTGAAATAATAAAAAAGTGTGTGCCAGAAGTCGGTTCCTCAAAAACTTTCAGCAGTGAGTTTTGAGCTTCTTCTGTAACAAAATCCGCCTCGATAATATATATTCTCCTACTTGGAAGCCTTGCTTCCAAGTAGTTAAAACTCTTTCGTCCAGATAATTCGGTGATTGTCCGAGCATCATCAATTGTCAGAGTTTCAAATTTGCCATGATAAAAATCCGGATTGCCAACAGTTTTAATCCCAACAACATTCTCTAAAAAATGTTTCAGTTTAGAAACAAGCTCCCCCGCTTTGTGTTCCACAAAATAGTAGGCATGATGAAGCTCTTTTGAATGGTACATTCTAAGCAATTGATGCATCTTTTTATTATATCAAAACAAAAAAGGAAGCCAGGCTCTCGGAGGATCTCGGCAGAGACCACATCATTATTCTGGTACTAGAAAAAATTGTGACGAGTAAGAGATTTGAAACTACCTCTTTGAAATCACTGATTTTTTATACACGTCCAGATGTTCAAGTGCAATGCCTGTCCCGCGAGCGACACAATAAATCGGATCTTTAGCCATCACGGCTTTGACACCGGTTCGACGGAAAACTAATTCCGGAAAATTTCGAAGCTGGGACGAGCCACCGGTCATGATAATTCCTTGATCAATAATATCGGAAGAAAGCTCCGGCGGAGTTTCCTGTAAAACATCTTTTATGGCTTTTATCATTTCGCGCAAATCTTTGCTGATAGCTTTGACCACTTCGTTTGTTTTTATTTCAACGCTCCGAGGAAGACCTGTGACAAAATCACGACCCTTTATCATCATGACCAGTTCTTCGTCAACCGGAATAGCAGAGCCGATTTTTATTTTGATATCCTCGGCCGTTTTGTCGCCAATTCCTAGGTTAAAAGTTTTCTTTATATAATCGGCAATAGCATAATCAATTTTATTTCCGGCACATTTTACTGATGTGGAAGAAACAATCCCACCAAGCGCTATTACCGCCACATCCGTTGTTCCCCCGCCGATATCAACTATCATATGCCCGATAGCTTCATGAATAGGAATACCCGCACCGATGGCCGCAAGTATGGGTTCCTTAACCACATAGGCGTTTTTAGCTCCTGCCCGAACGGCCGCTTCTATTACCGCTCGTCTTTCGGTAGAGGTCACTCCAGCCGGAACGGAAACCAAAACTTCCGGTTTGACAAAATTCCATTTGCCCAAGGCCTTGTCCATGTAATATCGGAGCATGGCCTCCGTCACTCTGTAGTCGGCAATAACCCCATCCTTCATCGGCCTATAAGCTACAATTGACTCTGGCGTTCTACCAATCATTTCTTTTGCTTCAATTCCAATGGCTACAATGCGGTTATCCTCTTCAGAAACAGCCACCACAGAGGGTTCATTTAAAACAACTCCACGGTTAGGAACGTAGACTAAAGTATTAGCCGTGCCTAAATCAATCCCTAGTTTTTTTGAAAAAATTCCCATATCGTCTATACTATAACCAATATGCCGGAGAATGCAAAAGTTCATATTTTAGAAAATAAAAAATGGTATGGCTTGGTAACAGTTGTACTGGTTTTACTTATTGTATCCATTAGTTTGTATGAAATGGGTTATAGATTTAAGGGAGACTTAACTCTTGGCAAGTTGGGTCAGTTAAGCATGAGTATTTCTCTTCCTCTGACTTCCATCTTTATTGATCAGTCGGAAAAAATAACGACAACAAAAGACAATGAGACAATCACTTTACCCTTTTCACCGACAAAACACTCCGTTATTATTTCTCATGATGGATATTTTCCATGGAAAAAAGATTTTGTAATTGAAAGCAATAAGACCTTAAACCTTTTTCCGATTTTCGTATCACAAAATGCCACCGGTGAAATTATCACCAAAAACGATCCGGACTATTTGAGAATACGAAACGGCCTAGTAACCGTTCCTTCGCCGGATAAATTGACACCACTTTTCTCTGTTGATAAATCTGCTTCTATTTGGCTTGAGGATAACGCTGTTATGGCCAAAATCGGAGATAAAATTATAAATGTCATCCAGCCGGACACCATAGTCCGGAATTTATCTTTCTACAAAGACAGATCTGACGTTGTAATGTTTTCAACTTTGGGTTCTGTTTTTGTTATAGAAATTGATGAGAAAGGCAATCAAAACTTTATGCCCGTATATAGAGGGCAAAAGCCTTTGTTTATGAAAACAGACTCGAGCTTTATTTATGTCTTGGACGGAGAAGTGTTAATGCAGGTAGTGATATAATTCCACACATGTATCTCCTTACCGTCATTCCTATCAGTCGTGGCGTTGGCAAAGACAGCCTGACATATTTCGCTAAAACGAACCCGCCCATCGGCTCGTTAATATCCATTCCTCTTAGGAAAAAATCCGGCTTTGGTCTGGTGGTGGAAAGCAAAAAGGCTCTTGATTCAAAATCAGAAATTAAATCTCTGCCATATGGCATAAGAAAAATCGGGCAAACAAAAACTGACAGATTTTTATCTGATTCTTTTGTGGCCAGTGCAAAAAAAATTGCCGATTATCATGCGGGGGAGGTGGGCGCAGTTTTATCGGTGCTTATTCCAAAAACCATTTTGGATCAAAGCGCTGATTTAGAATATAAAACACAAGAAAAACCTGTCGGTATTTTTTATGAAACCCTTCTACTGCAATCTGACAATTCCGAGCGCTATGCCACTTACAAAAGTTTGGTTCGCGAGGAATTTGCTAAAAATCGCTCTGTTTTTTTCTGTTTGCCGACCACGGAAGATTTGCTGAACGCTACATCTGTCTTAGAAAAAGGCATTGAAAAATACACATTTACAATACAAGCGGGATTTTCTAAAAAGGAAATAGTCCGCCTCTGGCGAGAAATTATAGAAAGCCCTCACCCTGTCCTTATCATCGCCACCGGTTCTTTTTTATCCATCCCCCGAAGCGATCTCGGCACGATTGTTTTGGAAAAAGAATCTTCCCGAGCTTATAAAATGCAATCCCGACCTTTTATTGATATTCGCGCGGCAGTGGAAATAATAGCCAGAGAAACCAATATTCGTCTTGTTTTAGGCGATTCGCTTTTGCGGATTGAAACTCTTTGGGAGTTAAAAAATCCGAATAGAGATATGACCTATTCTGAATTGTCGCCCTTGAAGTTTCGTTCGCTTAGCACTAATGGGAGTGAAATAGTAAATATGCGTTTCCCGCAAGATATGAAAAAAAAGGAATTTACCATTTTCGGCCAGAAATTGAAAAGTATAATTCGAAACACCATTGAAAATAATGAACATACTTTTCTTTTCTGTGGAAGAAAGGGTCTATTCCCTATAACGGTTTGCAGTGATTGCGGAACGGTTGTTGTCTGTAGAAATTGCAATGCGCCGGTGGTACTTTATAGCAAATCATCCCAAAAAACCGTTACAGGCAAGGGCAATCTTTTTGTTTGCAATCACTGCGGAGAGCGCCGAGAAGCCGATGAGCTTTGCATCCACTGCAAGGGCTGGAGGCTAAACCCCATGGGCATCGGCACGGAAAATGTAGCAAAAGAAGTAGCGGCTATTCTGCCAAAAGTCAAAATTTTTATTATGGACAAAGAAAATGTCAAAACCCACAAACAAGCCGTAAAAGTGCGAGATTTGTTTTATGCTACGCCGGGAAGCCTCATGGTCGGTACAGAAATGGCCCTCTCCTACCTCAATCAAAAAATTGAAAACTGCGCCGTGGTGTCAATTGACTCGTATTTTACCATACCGGATTTCCAAATTAACGAAAAAATATTTCATATTCTTTTGTCTATAAGAGATTTGGCTCTCAAAAATTTTCTCATCCAAACCAGGAAAGAAAACATAAAAATATTTGATTACGCCGTCAAAGGCAACCTCTTGGATTTTTTTCGTGATGAAATTGATGATAGAAAATCAATTGGCTACCCACCTTTCGCCACTTACATAAAAATAACTTTAGAAGGAGAAAAAACCACAGTCAAAGAGGAGATGGAAGGAATTAAGGAATTTCTCAAACCTTATGAGGTTAATATTTTTGACGCTTGGAACCCGGGCGGAAAAACAAAATACACAATGCATGGACTGATCTCAATACCAAAGGACAAATGGGTGGATAAAGAACTTCTACTGAAACTTCGCTCCTTGCCACAATATTGCTTGGTTAAAGTTAACCCCGCCACACTTTTATAATACTTATTTTTGTGATAATGTAAGATATATTTTGAAATTCTTTTTCACTATATTTCTCAAGGAGCACGCATAATTTAAGGGCTTTAAATTTGCTCACTCTCGGCTCGACAGCCTCCGAGAGTCTCCTCTCGAAACATAGTTCAACAAATTTCAAAATTCAACTCTTAATGCCGAAGAAAATATTTCAAAAAGAAGCGCCGATTTTGCGAAAAATGGCCGTGGAAATATCGGCTAATTCTATAAAATCGCCAAAAATTCAAAAAATCATTGAGGAAATGAAAGTGGCCTTGGAATCACAAGACGACGGTGTAGCCATAGCAGGACCACAAATCGGATATCCACTGCGTATATTTGTTGTCTCTAAAAGAATCCAAGATATTGTCAAAGAATCTAAGTCTGAGCTGACCGAAGACAATAAAAAATATAAGACGCTAGCTACGACTGTTTATATAAATCCCGTCATAAAAAAAATCTCAAAGAAAAAAATGGTTGTGGAGGAAGGTTGTCTGTCCGTTAGATATCTTTATGGAAAAGTCAGCAGAAGCCTCAAGGCCACAATAGTGGCCTACGACGAAAACGGCAAAAAATTTACCCGCGGGGCAACAGGGCTCTTAGCTCAAATCTTTCAGCACGAGGTGGACCACTTGAACGGAATCTTGTTTATTGATAAGGCCAAACATATTGAGGAAATTCTGCCAAAATCAGTAGTTAGTAGTAAGTAGCTAGCATATATAAACATGCAAAAAGATAGCATAAAATTCGCGTTTTTTGGAACATCAGAATTCTCCATTATAGTTTTAGATGAACTCAAAACTAGAGGTTTTGTTCCTAAACTCATTATTACGGCAGAAGATAAATCGAAAGGCAGGAATCTGGTTATGACTCCGCCGGAAGCGAGGGTTTGGGCGGAAAAAAATAATATACCTTTTGTACAACTAAAAACATTGAGAGAAAACGAGTCTGAAAAAATAATCAGGTCATATCTGCCCGATGGTTTTGATGTTTTTGTGGTAGCATCTTACGGAAAAATTATCCCGGTCAATGTTCTGGGTATTCCAAAATACAAAACTTTAAATATTCATCCATCTCTCTTGCCAAAACTGCGCGGATCTTCCCCTATTCAAAGCGCTATACTAAGAGAATCTGAAACTGGAGTAAGTATTATCAGACTGGATTCTGAAATTGACCACGGGCCAATACTTTCCCAAAAAAAAGTGGTTGAGTGGAGCACTGAAAACGTGCCTTACGCTGAAGATTTGGAAAAGATGTTGGCCAAGGAAGGAGCCCTTCTTCTTGCCGAAACGCTTCCCAACTGGGTTTTGGGGAAAGTTCAAGAAGTGGAACAAGACCATTCTCTGGCTACCTTTACTGAAAAAATAAAAAAGGCGGATGCTGAACTGAATTTGCGAGACCCGGCCTCAACAAATCTGATGAGAGTAAGGGCCTTTCATCTCTGGCCCGGCGCATATTTTTTTCAAAATGGAAAAAGAATTATTGTGAAAAAGGCCCATATCCAAAAGAACGAACTTGTTTTGGACAGGGTCATCCCCGAGGGAAAAAGGGAGATGGATTATGCTGACTATTTAAAAGGAATGAAATCTATTCAAGCTCCGCGCCAAATTTAATAAGAGATGAAAATTGTTTTCCGGCAGTTTGACTTTTAGTGTCTATGTATAAAAGTCCCGTGATAATGACAATACAGCCGAAAACAAAAAAGATTAAACGAGGCTTAGCTTTCTGCTTTAATGATCCTGTTTGAATCATTTTTTTCTTCTAAAATTTCTAATTTTTTTATAACTGTCTGTGTTTCTGATATCAATCATCTTTATTAAGTTTTTTATTTGAGTGGCCCCGCGTCTCCACATGGTCTTATATTTATTTTTTTGCGAGACGATAAGCCGTTCCGCCTCATCTCTAACGATATCTATGGCTGTATATAAATCAACTTCTTCGGCAAAAGCGTAAATCTGCTTTTGTCCGGGAATATTTATATTAATTTCTGCTCTGAAAATGTCCCCGGATTTGTGATGAGTGGTCGTCCTTCCTATTTCCGCTTCACATAAAACGTTGTCATGGTAGCTGATAAATTTTTCTAAAGTTGAGAACTTTTTAACAATATAATCATCTATGGCTGGCGTAATATCAAAATTTTTTGACCGTGTTTTTATATTCATCTTTCTATTATATCATTTTGATTGTTTTTATATCCAGCAAATTGCATTCCTAACCATTTTTGCTATTATCTTTATGTGTTTGTCAAACAAACATAATATTCCGGTGTAGCTCAGTGGTAGAGCAATCGCCTGTACCGTAGTTCGTGCAGCTTCCTAAAGTAATTTAGGATGAAAAATGAGGTGAATTCGGGGAAACCCTAATCCTAAAAAATTAGAAGATGGGCAATCCCGAGCCAAGCCAAGCACCAAAAATGATGCTCGGAAGGTGTAGAGACTATCTCGAACGAGAGTAGCTGTCATGAAAGTGACCGCGAAGCGCCCCACATCCAACTCACATTTGTGAAGGATGATGATATAGTCCATGCCACGCGTAATCGTGGAACCAATGTAAGCGATTGGTCGTAGGTTCGATCCCTACCGCCGGAGCCAAAGAAGACAATACGAACTCATTTTTTGAAGATGAGTCAACCAATCAAATCGGGTAGCCTGACGGTAGAAGCGCAAACACCTTCAGGACCAGTCAAGATTTCCGGTTCTAATCTCTACGTTGAGAAAGACGGGGAAAGCATCATCGTTACTGAAAGCAAGGGGTACGGCAGTGAAAAGGTAACGGTTCTCCCGCCTGGATCGACTGTGACCATCAAGCCTCTCTGACCAGTACCACTCTTATCGAGACCAAATCCCCGTATTAAGACAGAAGCCCCGCGCTTCGCTTGGTGCGGGGTTTTCTTTTACCCAAAACACATCCTAGCTTCCTCTACAAAGTGAGCCGAACTTCAACTCAATCTCCTAACCTACTGTCAAAATAGGAGCTAGCCTCATTACCACTCAAAAAACCACAATAAAATATCATACGTTAAATATATGCTGTAGCTGATATTTAACGTATGATAAAAAGTAACTAAATTACAAAATTGACGTAAGGGCTTTAGACTTTCACTGACACATAACCACAGGATTATTTGAATTGATGAGAGTCTTGGTGTTGCAAGTGACAAATCCTATCTTTAAGTGCTAACATAGACAACATGGAAAACAAATCACTTGCAACTAAAATAGAAGTTATCACAAGTTTTGTTTTATCACTGTTTTTTATCATTTTCCTATGGGGTGTCTGGTCAAGAGAGGTTTTCGCACTTGGAATTAATTTAACCCTATATCTTGCGGGAGTTACTTTGTTTTTTGTATACCGACTCAAGAAAGATAAAAAATATGTAGCAAGCGACCTCACTTGGATTATTCCTTTACTTTTGCTTTCCATCTCATTTGCGTTATATGAAAATCCTTTTTTCAAACCTTTTACCATGCTCGCATTTCCTGTGCTTTTGGCACTGTTTTATTCATATGCATGGATTGAGAGAAAGAATGAAATTGATTGGGACGCATTTTTTATCGTAAAGATCGTAAAACACATTTTAAGTTTCCTGACATTTCTTTTAACTTCCGTAAAACTTCTATTCTATACAGTCTACAACAAAGAAAAGACAAAAAATGGAATGTTGAAAAGAGTCCTGATCGGCATCACACTTCTTTTGGTAGCATTATTTATCATTGTTCCCCTTCTATCCTCTGCAGACCCAGTTTTTGCGTTGAAACTTAAGCCGTTCTATGATGCTGTTACTAAGATATTGTCCGCATCAATTGTCGCTAAAATAATAGTATTTGCCGTCCTTTCCATTGTCAGTTTAACTGGTTTAATGGCCTGGGGAAGGCCGCGTGAGATTACAAATAATTCAAAGGATATAAAGCTAGATATTGTAATGACTAGCATCGTTTTAGGAGGCATCTTTGCTGTTTACCTTCTGTTCCTCTTTATACAACTTGATCGTTTGTGGGTAGGAGCACTGCCATTTGATTTCAAGGAAACGGAAAATCTTGTCAAAAGTGGTTTTTGGCAACTTCTATTTCTTTCGCTCTTAAACTTAGCTATCTTCTTTTTCCTTTATCGTAAAACTGTTTCTGTAGGGCAAAAATTATTAGGAATATTTTCTTTTGCCTCTGTTCTACTTTTAGTTTCTTCAGCCCACAGAATGGCGCTCTATGTAACTCACTATGGGTTTAGTTACGAAAAGTTTTATGCTTCATATACTGTATTGTTTTGTATAATACTTTTCCTCTGGCTCATCTCACAACTCTTTCAAAGTAAAAAATCAAATGTTATTAAATTTCTCGTTTTCCAGTTTCTGTGGATGTTTGCGCTGGTTTCAATATTCCCTGTTGAACTTTTCATATTGAAATCAAACATGGCACTCGTGACTAAACCAGACACAAAGATTAAATTATTTGAAATGGCGATGCTCTCTCCAGATATTCTGACGCAAATTAAAAAGTATAAAGAAGAGGGAAAACTAATAGAAGAATTTGACTGGAATCCATGGATAGAAAAACAAGAAAAAAGAATCCAGGATAAAAAGTGGTATGAGTTTACGTTAAGTGCTATTAACGCAAATCGTTAAAATAATTTGTTTTGCGGTGTTCACAGCAAGTTCAAACCATGTTAGTATCAAGCCAGAACCACAACAAAGGAGAGTTCCATGAGAAGGACGCTTTTTTTCACGCTCATTGCAGGATTCTGGGTTCTTGCTACCCCGACAGCACAACAAACCCAGCAAGGCATGGCCGAGCAGTTTCTGTCCAAAAAGCAGAAACCGCTTTTGCAGTACGTTGCTTTGAGACATCTTGAGGCAAGCAACGCCGTGTTTGCTGGGTCACTGGAAGTTCTGACCACGCAACTAAACAAAACTTTCACTTATGTGATCATAAGTGAAAAAGGTAACAGCTACATTCGAAATTCAATCCTCCGAGAATTTCTCCAAGGTGAAAAGAAACTGATTGAGAGGGGCCAAGACTTGGATAACAGCTTCTCTCTGGGAAATTACACTGTTGGCCAGTTGGAAACAGTGGAAAGCGGATGGAAACTACCTGTAAAGCCACGGCGAAATAACAATCTTTACAAGGAATGTTCCCTGTTCATTAACTATTCCGGTGATATTCTTCGCTCGAATGGAAGAGTGAAAAGTCCGTCTTTCTGGTTGTACAACGTGGTTATTGACACCACCTTCAACCAAATCAACGATGTTCGTATGCCGATCAGTTTCAAATCAACTGCCCAAGTTTTGTTTTTTGGCCGGTCCAAGTTTCAAATGGACTACACCTACACTTCCGTCAACTTTGAGGAGGTAATCCACAAATAGACGTATGTCCGTGGCGTAAGCCACTCATGCGTCTATTTTAATTTATTTTCTTGTCCATATTATTGATAATAATTTTACAACTTCTTCGTCGGACATCTGCGGAAAATTTTCATAATAATTTCCAACAGAACCGAAGTAACCCTTTACAGTTTTTATAGCGATAAGTTTGTCACAAATTTCCCCAATTGAATCTGCAATATCTTCTGAAATAACCGGCACGACAACTATGATTTCTTTCGGTTTTTTGGCTTTTAACTCCTCAATTGCCAAAGACAAGCTAAGGCCGGTCGCCACTCCATCATCAACCAAAATAGCCGTTTTGTCTTTAACTTGCTCTTCCTTCCTGTCACCGTAATAAACCTTTCTTCTTCTTATAGCCTCGATCTGCTCCTTTTTAATTTCATTTTCTAGCCATTTTTGGTCAATAAATTTTTCCTGCTTATTTAGAAGAAACCTGCCCGTCTCGCCGACCGCTCCGATAGCATATTCAGGATTTTCAGGGTGGCCGATTTTTCTGGTGATGACCAGTTCAAGTGGCCATTTGTGAATTTGGGCGATTTGAAAACCTAAAACCACCCCGCCTCTTGGCATAGCAAAAACCACGGCTTCATCCTGCTTATACGCGGGGAGTAATGATGAGAGTTGTCCTCCGGCATTAATTCTGTCCTTAAACATCTTATTTTGTCTGTAACTGACAATATAATTATAATGAAAAATTGCACAGATGCGAAACGCCGCCAGTCTACTTGGAACTGGCGGCGGTTAGTTAGCCATCTTTCGCAGACGGAATCCTCTTCTTTGAAACATTCGCTTGACTGAAGAGATTTCCTGTCTGGGCAAAACAACGATAATTGGGAATTTGATCTTGTAATAGCTTAAGAGGTCCGGCTCAACCACAGTCGTAATTCTGCCAGTAAGCACCCCGAAACCGTCAGGATCAAGGCCCAATTCCTTAAGCCCAGAAGATAGCCCTCCATTGGCGAAATGGTAAACCTCATGACACTTGAGATCCACGGTTCTTTCACCAGGATGGCCCATGACGCTCTTTGTTGAATGTGACCGACTATCTTTCCATCGGCTTATGATGGAAATGTCCAAAAGCACGCACCAAAGAGCCGATTCAGCCAAGTAACGATTGATTGAGATGGGGTTTATGTGTTCGGAAAGTTCCGTAGCATACTTCCCACTCTTGCCCTTGATCTTGCGATTACGGTATGCAAAGAGAAGATACCACACCCGATCAAAAGGAAAGCAACTGATTTTCTGGTAGTGCTCAATCTGATCCACACTTAGCCGAAATCCGTAAGACGAATGCGCTCCGGATGATTTGGCTTCAACGGAAGTTTTGGTCCGCCAAAGACAAATATCGCCGTCTTCATTTCGAGAAAGATTGCCACCCAGAATTCTGTGGCCAACTTCTTCAAAGAACTGTCCAACGAAAGTTTGTTTATCGCCTTTAGCCAATATGCACCTCTGAAAATAATTCTACCATAATATGGCTTCAAAGTACAAAATTCCAAAGAATTATTTGCATTTTTTTCACTATTAGTTTGACAGTCGCCCCATTGGAATAGTTCCTGATATTTTTCCTTCAAAAATTGACAAAATATTACACTTATGATACAATAAAAATTGGAGATCCTAATGGCACAGACACAGTTTCCGGAAAAACCGAGGAACGAGCAGTTCCCTGTCCTGTACGCTGACGGAGAGTTGGTGGTGTACAAAAACCCCACCAATGAGATCTTCGTCAAGGATAAGAGGACTGGTACGACCATGCGGATCAACCCTTGTCGGCACGGCAAGGGAGGTCTGGAATTCACCACTAACGAGCTAGTTCTGCCGTTTCAAGTCAACGGCATGATCGGCTATCGCGTCGGTTCGGTCTGACTCAATAACCGCTTTCAACATAGAGATCCGTCTCTACGTTGGGAGCGGATTTTTTTAGAAAAATAAAGAACTTGTGTTTAACAAGCTCTTTACTTTTGATTTCTAATTTAGACACTAGATAGCTTCTGTTTCTAGTGAATTCTCGCTGGCTAATATAACATTGCCGGAAATGTCTGTTCCCCCGACAATATAAAAGTACTTGGTGCTCGTAGCCAAATCAGCTATTACCAAATTGTGAAAATATGATAATTCCGTTGAACTGACCACTGGAGCTAAAGAAGTGTTGACGTAACTTGCGCTACTCAACCAAATTTTAGCAGTAGTTGGTTTGCTTGTAATCCATATAACATTTGCCGATGTAGTTTCAATTTTAAATGATCCTGAAAATAGAATTTTTAACAAGGATGAATCCGAATTAGGTAATTTTTTCGTTTTGAAGTGTATTATTTTTGTTTCTTTATTATTGTCGTTTCCATCCGTTGAACCAATAATTAAGTAATAGGTTGTATTTGGACTAAGACCGGTAAGAGTGATTTTGTGTCCCAAATCAAGAGAAGTATTTTCCGTCACTTTAGTGCTTGAAGCCACCAAATTTTTATCTGCGTTAAATTTCACATAACCCGAGGCCTCCACGTTTGTTTTCCATATAATCGTGGCTGTGGAAGTGGCAGTGAGAATGTGTTCACCTGTTATTTTCAGTGGTTTTTGGGCATTTTCATCTCTCTTTATAAATCCCATTAACCAGCCCCAAAACCTTCTGTTGCTGTTAACATCAACGTCATTTTTCGACTGAACACTAATTTCTGACCTGTTTCCCCTTTCATCACGGCCGTCTTTTTCTGTATCCTTGCTGATATTATGAGAAGTTTTTATTTCAACATTACTATTGCCCTTACTATCACCAAGGATAGAATTGATTGAATTATTTAATTTAACTTCAGAATTCCCTCTTAGATTTAAGCTGAAAGCTTTAGTTTCAATTGGTAATGCTACAAGAAAAACTAAAACCAATGAGACTGCGAATATGTTATTTTTTATTTTCATATTATTTTGTTATTTTATAATCTCACACTTATTAGGACGATTGGATATATTGTTTCTTACCGACTGACCATAATTTGTTATGAATTTATGTTATAATCTGTGTCTGAAACTTGAGTATTGTTTTAGTAAGAAACATCATATTATGTCGTCTAATAAGTCAGGCAAAGAACTTGAGAGAACACTTTTAGATGCCTATGAGAAATATTCCAATTCGGTATTTAAATTCATTCTTTTCAAGATTAATAATCGGGAGAGATCTTTGGAAATTCTCCAAGAGGTATTTATGAAAACCTGGATTCATATGTCAAATAACGACCAGATAGAAAATATTCGGGCATTTTTATACAAAGTGGCCGGTAATTTAGTGATTGATGAGTATAGAAAAAGAAACAGAATGGAATATAAAACGGAATCGCTGGACAAGCTTCATGAGGATGGTTTCGAGCCAAGTCAGAGTGTGGATGTGTCGGATTCTTTTATTGACAGAATGGATGGATTGCAAGTTATGGAACTTGTCAGAGATTTACCGGAAATGTACGCTAATGTTTTATTTATGAAATATACGGAAGAGTTGTCTATCTCCGAAATAGCGGAAAGTGCTGGAGTATCGGAAAATGTGGTGTCAGTCAGGCTAAATAGAGCCATGAGTAAGTTGAGAAATGTTTTGGACATAAAATTGAAAAAATATAAAAAATAAAACATGTACGAGAAAATATTCAAAAAAATAAAGAAGGAAGGATTGACGGCAGAAGAAAAGGGTCATGGGCTCCGTTTACTTAAAAATTTTGTTGACTCAAATCCTATTGGAATTCCCTCACCTTGGTACAAAAAGTTCGGGCAAAAATCATTTGTTTTACTGAAATCGCCATTTCAAAATAGTTTTTTTGTCAGAAAAAAAACTCTGGTTGGCGCTTTAGCAGTCTTGCTCTTTATTTCTTTGGGTGAAAGCCTGTCACTGGCCGCAAAATATTCTCTTCCTGGCGATATTCTTTACCCCATAAAAATAGGCTTAAATGAAAGGATAGAATCTGCAGTGACTATCGGCCTTGAGCAAAAAGCCGAAATTAAAGTAAAACATTTGGATACTCGCCTGGCGGAAGCCGAGAAACTGGACACCGCAAACAAATTCGATGGGGATCGAAAAACAGAAGTTGAAATTCAATTTAAAAAAAGTATCAAAAATACTCTAACTCATATAAACACACTGAAAGCCAGCGGCAATGCTGATAACGCCATCAAAGTAAGTAGTAATGTGGAAACATCTCTGCAAAAACACAAAAAAATAGTTGGTAAAATTTTGGATAGAACAAAATCAGAATCAGAAAATACTAAAAAGGAAAAACAGGAAGATC
>MHWN01000010.1 GCA_001825395.1 Candidatus Zambryskibacteria bacterium RIFCSPLOWO2_02_FULL_39_26 | reverse complement strand
CATTGCCGATGTTTCTCACTTTGTCACTCCAGGAACAGAGCTTGATCGAGAAGCTGAAAAGAGGGGACTGTCAGTCTACCTTGTGGATCGCACCATACCGATGCTTCCTGAAATTCTTTCAAACGACTTTTGTTCACTAAATCCTGATGAAGACAAACTGACTTTTTCAGCGATTTTCACAATGACAGGAGATGGAAAAGTTTTGGACGAGTGGTTCGGCCGAACAGTCATACATAGCAATAAAAGATTTGCATACGAAGAAGCCCAAGAAGTTATTGACGGGAAACTTTCAGGACCATACCAAACGGAACTTCGAAAACTCCGTGAAATTGCCCAAAAATTAGAAAAAGCCAAATATCACGGCGGGGCAATTAATTTTGAAACGGAAGAAGTGAAATTCGTGCTGGACTCCAAAGGAAAGCCGATTCGGGTGTACAAAAAAAGCCGTTTGGAAACTCACAAGCTTGTTGAGGAATTCATGCTTTTAGCTAATCGTTCTGTAGCAAAATTCGTCTTCATGTCTCAAAACAAGGGATTTTTAAAGGGCAAGCAATCGGTTTATAGAATCCACGCCAAACCTGACCCTGATCGGATACAAGATCTTGCCACATTTCTCAAAGCCCTTGGTTTTGATTTGAGAAATAAAGAAGGATTAGTTACTTCCAAAGATATTAACACCCTACTTAAAGAAGTAGAAGGAACACCAAACGAAGAACTTATTAAAACTGCCGCAATCCGCAGTATGGCCAAAGCTGCTTACTCCACAAAAAATATCGGTCACTTCGGATTGGCTTTTTCTTACTATACTCACTTCACTTCCCCAATACGCCGATATCCGGATCTTTTAGTTCACAGATTTTTGGAAAGAGAATTGTCGGGCGGAAAAATCGAGCAAAATGAGTTTGAAAAGTTTGAGCGTATTTGTCTTGCCTCGTCAGAGCTTGAGAAAAAAGCGTCCGACGCAGAACGAGCTTCAATAAAATACAAACAGGTTGAGTATATGCAAGAACATATCGGAGAGGAATTTACGGGGACGATCACCGGCGTTGTTGAATGGGGTATTTACATAGAAGAAAAAGAAACAAAATGTGAAGGAATGATAAAAATTCGCGATTTGGGTGACGATTATTTCACTCTAGACGAAAAAAATTACACGGTTGTTGGGCAAAAAACCGGAAAGAAATTTAGGCTTGGAGACACTGTAAAGTTTAAAGTTGTCGGAGCAGATTTGGACAAACGAGCGCTTGATTATAGTTTAGTATAAAAGCGAAGAGCCCATTGATGTAATCGCTGGGCTCTTTTAGAACTTTCGCACGGGACACCTCAATTGAACAACGAGACTACAGGAGTTTCGGTATTTTTTTGTGTGAGCTGGTTCAGTTTGCGCAGGGCAGAGTCCAGCGGTGTAAAAGCCTGATCCCCACAAAAACCACACTTCCCCACAATTACCACTTTCCCGTTTCTCCAAGTCAAACCGATAAACGACTGCTCACATCCCCTGCAAACATGTCCAACAGTTTTGCTCATCTGACACCTCCATTCCATTTTTATTATAGCATAACGACCATGTATTAAGACTATACATTCTCAATCTACGCTATAGCGTAGATTGAGAATTGGATTAAATTAGAAAGTATTTCATTTATAAGTAGGTTATTTAGCTACAGCAATTGCTTCTTCGAAAGCAACTGACAAAAGTTTTGACCCTCCGCCACGTCCCATGGTCACTCCATAGAGAATTCCGGCGCGAGACATTGTCTCGCGATTATGGGTAATTAAAATGAGTTGGGATTTGTTTGCTAAATTTTCAATCATATCGGCATATTTTTTAGAATTGGCTTCATCAAGGGCCGCATCCGTTTCGTCCAAAACAATAAACGGCGGAGGGTTGACTTGAGAAATGGCAAAAAGTAAAGCGATGGAAGTCAAGGCTCTCTCACCACCGGAGAGCATCATCAGGCCCTTTATTTTTTTCTTTGGTAGAATAACTTCTATGTTAATTCCTTCTTCGGTTTCTTCCTCCGGAACAACTTCACTTTCATCACCCTCTTCCAAATCTAAGTCAATGTCTTTCTTTTTGCGTTTCGGCGGAGTAATGACCGAGAGTCTGGCTTCCCCGCCGCCAAACATCAGGAAAAAATATTCTTTAAACTGCGCGTTTATTTTTTCCACACCAGTTTTAAATTCAGTGGAAAGCCGGCTATCCAAATCAGCGATAAGTCCGGTTAGGGATTCTGCTGATTTTTCCAGGTCAATCAGTTCCTTTTCTAAAAACGAATCTCGCTCGCTGACTTCAGTGTATTCTTTCAAAACCTCCATCTCGCCAGCTCCGCTTGAATCTTCAAGCCGAATTTTAATTTTTTCAATCTTTCTCCTGCGCTCTTCCTGAGCAATTCTCGGCTCATCGGAATTTGAAATTGCCGAAGCACTGAGCTTCAAAATGTGTGTGCCAAGCAAGTGCCCGAGTTCCGTCAGTTCCCTTTTGTAATCCTCCGCAACCACTTTCAAGGTTTCTTCCTCAAGGGAGAATGAGTGAAGATTAGATATGACCTCTTGAAATTCCGCCATAATGCGGAAAACGGCTTTCTCGGCATCACGATTTGAATCTTTCTCTTTTTCTATGTCATTTTTTAGGGTGTTGTACTGCTCTGAAAGTTTGTTCTCCCTTTCCTTTATTTCCTCCAAAGACTTCTCTATCTGTTTTTTAGAACTGCGCAAAGTTTCAATCTCTCTCCTACTATCTTCCAGAAGCGACATGTCAACCTTGTCCTTATTGTGATCAATGAAGTCAGTCAGGATTTTTTCCACCTCATCTAAGACCTGCAGAAGTGCTTTGGTATCTCGAAGATTTCTTGCACTTTTTATTTTCTCCTCAACTTTTTTGTAAATTTCCTCCACAGAAACTAAAGTGACCGTTTTGTGCTCTATTGAGTGAGCCACTTCCTCCTGCTTTTTGACCATCTTTGATAAAGACGAAAGCTCACCATCCAGTCGCCCAAAGTCACGAAACAAGTTATCTTTTTCATCGCGAATTTTATGTAAATCCTTTTCAAGGGTGATAAGTTCTTCGGACTTGGCGTCTTTGTGTTTGGCTTTTTCTAGAACAGATTTGGCGGAAGATAATTCCTTATCCAATTCTTTTTCTTTTTCCAAAAGAGGTTGTTTCCCCTTTTCAATTCTTTCTTTAGTTTTATTTATGTATTCATCTTCCCGCTTGAGATACTCTTTTGCTAATGTAGTCAGCTCGTTTTTCATTTGGACCGTTTTTTCCACTTTCTCCACCTGCTTTTTCAAAAAACGAATGTGGGGCGCAATCTCACGTCGTAAAGATTCTACTTGGCCAATATTTTCACGGGTTTTTAGGAGTTTTCTTTCACTTTCCTGTTTTTTGTATTGAAAAAGTTTGAGCCCCAGCGCGTCCTCAATCATTGATTTTCGCTCTTTTATATTGGCGTTTAAAATCCTGTCCGCCTCGCCTTGGGAAATGATGTGGTGACCCGAAGCGCCGATATGAGCCGAAGCCAAAAGCTCCACCACATCTCGAAGTCGCACTTGGGAGCCGTTGATTAAATATTCATTTACCGAGTCGCGATGAACCACCCGCTCTATGGTCACAGTTTCAAAATCTATCGGCAGGAATTTACTGCTATTGTCGAAAACTACTTTAACGCTGGCCCTGTTGGCCCGTGGCGAATCCCCGGCGCCATTCCAGATTAAATCTTCACCCTTTTTCCCACGAAGAGACTTAATGGACTGCTCACCTAAAACAAAACGAAATGCCTCGGCAATGTTGGACTTTCCCGAGCCGTTTGGACCGACAATGGCTGAAACCTTGGAAGTAAAATTAAGTTCGCTCTTTTTAGCGAAACTTTTGAATCCTGTAAGTTCGATACTTTTCAAGTACATATCATCATTTAGTATATCAAAAATTAGTCCATCAAAAAACCTACAATTATATTTGATACGTTAAATATATGCTATAGCTAATATTTAACGTATATTAAAAAAGTAACTGAACCGTAAATATCAAGTATTAAAGATTTTGGAATAAACGGACTCAAGCTGTGTTCGCTTCGCTCACGCTTGGGCCGAGGTAAGCCTTGGGGTATTTTATCCCGTATTTTGCTCCTCTTACAGAGGCGGGAAGCAACTTTTAAAAATCAAAGTAATTATTGCCAACCTTTTTTTGAAAGTGCTTCTTTAGCCGCATTCTGCTCCGCATCCTGCTTTGATTCTCCATCACCTTGTGCCACCAGTTCTTTGCCGACATAAACTCCGACAGTAAACTTTTTATCGTGGTCGGGACCTGATTCCTTGACTGTTTTGTATGAAGGAGTGATACCGTCAAACTCTTGAGCTTTTTCTTGAAATAAACTTTTGGCGTCAACATGGCTTCCAGCTGAAATAATAGTTTCAATAAGCGGGGTGAAATGTGTTTCAATAAATTCTTTGGCTTTGACCATTCCTTGGTCCAGATAAATCGCTCCAATAACCGCTTCTAGAACATTGGCTAAAATATACTGTCTGGCTCGGCCACGATCTTTGCTTTCTCCTTTGGAAAGCAAAAGGTGCTCTTCCATGCCAAGCGACTTGGCAATTCCGGCACAAGTATCGGCGTTAACTAGCGCCGAACGATAAGCCGTTAAATCCCCTTCCGGTTTCCCGGGATATTTTTTGTAAAGAAAATCGGTGATGATGAGCTCTAAAACCGCGTCGCCTAAAAATTCCAGTCGTTCGTTGTGAGTTAAGCCGAACCCCTTGTTTTCATTTATATATGAACGATGAATAAAAGCTTGTCTTAACAGCTCTTTATTTCTAAAATCCACCTCTATTTTTTTTTCGAATTCAGTGAGATCCATAATTATTTTACCCACGAATAACTCGGATATATGCGAATCTTTCGAATAAAGATTATTCGTTATGATTCATGTCAATTCGTGCGATTAGTGGGTTTTTTAAGTAGTATATTTATCGCCTTAGTAACTAACGGCAAGATATCATTGTAAAAGTTCAAGTCAAGTATGTCAGCCAGTTTGAACCACTTGGCATCATCCAGTCCACCCTTAGCTTCAGGTTTCAATTCTTTGAATTTTGATTCGGCTAAAAAGTAAACAACGTGTTTTCTTATTTTGCCTTTTTCAGGATGATAAGCGATGTACTCGTTTTCTCCAAGTTTTTCCTTGATTTTAATGTTTAAACCAAGTTCCTCTTTTATCTCTCTAACAGTTCCATTCTCAACACTTTCGCCTTTTGTTTCCGGGTTGTCGCCAATCTTACCTTTTGACAAAGTCCACCTGCCAAATACATCATGGACAAGAGCCAGGTAAATATCATCGCCGTCCTTGGCATAGACAACTGCTCCGCCAAGTTGTTCAACTAGGACTTGTCCCGTGTTTGGGCTTTTATTCCTTCTGTCCCTAGATGTTTCGTCTTTTCCCGGTTGGCCAAGTTCTTTGTAAACTGCGCCTAAAACTCCATTAACAAATTTGCTTGAAGTTTCTCCTCCGAAAGTTTTGGAAAGTTCAATGGCTTCGTTTATGGCCACTTTTGGCGGAACCTGAGAACGGTCGGCAAAAAGAAGCTCGTATAATCCGATGCGAAGAATGTTTCTATCTATTACACTTATTTTTTCTATCGGCCAGTCAGGAGCGGCTTTTTCAATAATAAGATCAATGTCTTTTCTTTTATCCAAAACTCCTTTTAAGAGGTTGTCCATGAAAGCAAAATCGCCGTGATTAGAAGCAAATTCCTCAGCATTTCTTGCAAAAATTTTTTTGACCTCGGCAACACTTTTTACACCAAAGTCCCATTCAAATAGCGACTGCAAAATTATTGATCTGGAAAGGTGCCGATTTGCCATATTATGAAATAACTACAAACCCAGTATAGCAAATGATATCTAAGTTATCAATTATGTACTGCCAGCCGCACACGCCTTAATTTTAAATTTATAAATTAAAATTTAAAATTTTTACCTACCTTCCTTTTTAGCTTCTTTTTCACGTTTGGCTTTTTTTGCAATCTTACCCTGCATGTCAATAACCACTCTGCCTTTGTACTGTCCAGTAACGAGAGAAGCTCGGTGGCGAAGATGCATAACAGATGTGCTTTTGTCTGTTGTGATGGCAGGTGAAGTCAGCCGATGATGTGATCTTGTTCTGTTTCGTTGACTTTTTGTATGACGCATTCGTACAACCATAATTTTGAAAGTATACACGAATATGCATATAAATCAACTATATTTACAAAATAAAAAACCGCCGAACTGGAGATTCCGATTCGGGGTCGGAGTAGGTCAAGTGAAGCGGTTTACTTCACAGGACCTACTTTGTTGTTCGTAAGCTGCCAAACTGCGCTCCGGAGAAGCGGCTTGTGTGTCGAGTAAATCTTTCTCTCGGCCTCTTCCGGAGAATACCAATAAAGACCAAGAAGCATATCGGTGCCATCTTGGAGTGGCACTTCTCGGATTTTTCCGACAAAGGCGCCCAGTGGCACCAAAAACCCGATCTTTCTCAAACCTCTATGGGTCATGTCATGGATTCTTCGCGGCACAAATCCAAGCTTGAGAGAAAGAAAGATTTCGCTTTCGATTTCGCGTGACAGTGTGGCAAAATGATTCTCATCATACGGCTCAAACCCGCCGCCGACGAATTTCATTTGTATCTCACCGCTGTATTTTGGAAGAACTGATTGGCTTTCCTGGAGCAAAAACTCCAGCCTTCCTTTCACATACCTGTATATGATTGCGAAAACCCAGACTTTTTCAGTCACGACTAACTCCTCTAGCCTCAAGATAACATAATACTATATCCAAGTCAATTATTCGTTATTCGCGCGAATTAGAGATATGTTTTAGAAAACTCTTGCGATGAATTGCCGAGGGTCCGTGCTTTTTTATCATTTTTCGGTGGTGTAATGTGCCATAACCTTTGTGAAGATGAAATCCATACTTGGGATATTTTTTTGAAAGTCTGGTCATAATTCTGTCGCGAGAAACTTTGGCTAAAATAGACGCCCAAGCGATAATTTTTTCTTTTTCGTCGCCCCTGATAATTGTTTTTTGATTTTTAAAT
>MHWN01000009.1 GCA_001825395.1 Candidatus Zambryskibacteria bacterium RIFCSPLOWO2_02_FULL_39_26 | reverse complement strand
GTGTCAATCAAATTGATAATGTAATCCTGACCGGACATTTTGTACTTCATGCGAACTGGTTGCATTTTTATGGTAATTCCTCTCTCGCGTTCAAGTTCCATTGAATCCAGAACTTGATCTTGCATTTTGCGCGCTTCTATCGTGTCGGTTATTTCAAGCATTCTGTCAGCTAAGGTGGATTTACCGTGATCAATATGGGCAATAATTGAAAAATTCCTTATATTTTCCATTGTGCTCCATATTAAAGCACGAATTTTGGTTAGAGACTAATGCTAATTTATCCTAGCTTAACTCTGCATCCGGAGGAAGAGGGGTGGCTTTCCAAATTTTCTTATGCAAGATGTTCCATACTTCCACTAATTCCACATTTCGCAATAATATTAGTACGATAACAGCGCTGACGATCCCTATAATACCCGATAATAATCCTTGCAAAAATATGCCTGGTAAAGTGTTGAGATTAAAAACATTATCAAAAATATTCAAGCTTTGGTAAGCCATAAAACCCATGATTATAGAGGAACTTAATGTGTGAAAAAGAGTTTTAAGAATCGGTTTTGAAAATTCAGGAAATTGCCTGCCAAAATCAATCCAATGAATAATGAGATTGACAATAACTCCAATGGAAAATCCCAAAGGAAGCATCAGGACAATTGTGCCTGGAATTTCTGAAACTTTCAGGATAGACTCCACAAAATTTCTAAAGAATGAATTGTTTTGAAAAATCTGGATAAGAAAATAGCTGCCGAAAATAAGAATGATGGCTGATATCACATTCATAACCAAAGGTCTTTTAGTTTTGCCTTGAGCATAGTATGAACGAACAAAAAGCGACACTAAATTTTGGGCCAAAAGGGAAACAACAAAAAGAGCCAGAGCGGCGGCGGTAAGACGAGTATCATCCCAATTAAATTTGCCCGCTCCTAAAATCGTACGGACAATTTGGGCTCGCAAAACTATAAATAAAACGGCAATAGGAATGGACCAAAAAATAATATGCCGAGCGGAGATAATCATTTGTTCCAAAAATTTATTTTTCTCTCCGTTGCTAAAAAGTTTGGTTAAAGTTGGAAAGGCAGCCAAAGAGTAGCTGACTCCGATAATACTGAAAGGGACGGATTGCAAATTTAAGGAAAAGTTGAAAACCGAAATTGAACCGGGAGTAAAAAGCGAAGCCATGGAAATAAGAAATAGTTTAGCAATTTCGCTTGAAGAAGCGGTGATTGTGCGGGGAATTGATATTAAAATAATAGTCTTAACGGAACTAAGTTTTATCGGAAAATGAAATTTAGGCAGCATTTTTTGATTGATAATAAAGGGCAGTTGGATGGCAAAATGGAAAAAAGCTCCCAAAATCACGCCAAAACCCAAACCATACAAACCAAATATTGGGTAGAAAAAAACAATGCCGATAATAATGCCGATATTGTACAAAACTGGCGAAAGGGCATAAATAAAAAATCTCCTACTGACTTGAGTAATACTAGCTAAAAGATTTGAAAAACCTAAAAAGATTGGGGAGAGAAGAAGTATTCTGGTTAATCCGATTAGTTCTCCGAAGGAGCTTGATTTTGCAAATGCCGGGAAAATAAAAGCCATGAGATATGGCGCCAGAAAATATGCCACCAACCCAGAAATAGCCATGAAACAAAAAAAGAAGGTGAAAACTGAATTTATAAATTCTTTGGCTTCTTTTTGTCCCCTTTCAAATTGTTCAGTAAGAAAAGGTATAAGAACCGATATTGATACGATGGAAGCAATACTAACAAACAAGATGTCTGGGATTCTAAAAGCGGAATAGTAGAGATCTAGAACATCCCCGGCGCCAAACTGGGCAGCTAAAATGCGGTCTCTGAATAAAGCCAAAACTTGGGAACAAATGGCAAAAAATCCTAAAAGATAAGCAGCTTGATGGATTCCGGCTATTTCGCCGTTTAATAAATTTAAAAATCTTTTTACCATTATTTAATAATTTATTGTTTAGCTTCTTTGACTGGCAAGCTCTTGGCTTTTTCCGGTTTTGAATTTGCAGTATTAGTAAAGATAGGTTTTCCGGTTTTTAAATTTGAAATAATATCAATAACTTCCCGACTGTCAGGATTGGTTATTAGTATATCCTCAAACTGCTTTATAGCCTCTGCTCTATCGCCTATGGATTCATAGGAAAGACCCAAAAAATATTTTGCATTGGCATAATCCGGAGCAATTGTTATGGCTTTTTCCAAAGCTTCAATGGCTTTATCAAAGTTTTTAATATTATATTCAAGTAACCCTAACTGAAAGAAAATGGCTGGATTGGTTGGGTCAATAACAGAAGCCGATGTCACTGATTTTATCGCTCCATTTATGTTGTTATCCGCCACTTCAATTTGTGAGAGTAGGAAGTAAGCATCGAGATAATCATTTTTCATTTTAGTAGCTTCTTCCGCGTAAATTCTGGCTTGATTCCAGTCTTTGCGAACAGTTGCCAGTCTAGCAAGGAAAAGAAATATTCCGGGATTTTTTGGGTTGTGTTTTAAGGCCTCTGTATAGGCAAATTGGGCACTTTCATAAGCCCCGTCAATTTTTAACTCTGGAGCAGATATTGTTTCATAAACTCTGCCAAGAGCCATCCAGTTTAGATAATTTAAGGAGTCCTTGTTTTGTGCAGATTTCGCGGCAGTAATGGCGTCTGTTAAAACATCATTAAACTGTTTTTGGATATCTTCAACTTTTACTTTGGAGGTATCTTGGGATACGACAGCGTTCAGTTTCAACAACTCAATCTCTGAAAGTGACCTGTAATAAATATCATTTGGCACAACTTCAATAGCATTCATCATCAAATTTTCCGAAGCATTGATGTCGCCGGAAGAATTGAGGGCTTTTGAACTTTTCTGGAAATACCATAAAGATTTTGAGCTTTTAAACAAACCATAGCCCAAAGAAATACCAGCCACAAGAAAGGCGACAAAAATCAATGATGATATAAATCCGAGTTTCGGATTATCCGAAAACTTTCTTTTTTCAACTTTTATCAAACCAGATAGATAAACCGAAGCAAAAAATAAGCCACTAAAAAAGAAGGTTAAAATAAATATAGCTACGCTAGGAACAAAAACGAAAATCATTATCCATAAATACAAAGAAACAAAAAATGACGAGGTCAATAAATATCTTATGAAAGAATCTTCAAGCCGAACAAAAATGGATTTCACTCCGAGATAAACATAAAAAATAAAAAAAATAAGCCATGAAAGTATACCGATAATTCCGGTGGCAATCAAAAATGTTGGAATAAGTCCAGAACCATTGGCAAAATCTACATTCCAAAGAGAAGTATTTGCGACATTATTCGGTTTCCATTTAAGCCACTCTTTGGTAAAAGTATTTGGACCAGAACCAAAAAGCGGATGTTCATTTATGGTATTTCTGGCAACTTCCATAGTAGCAGAAAAGGAGGGCTGGATTTCCGTATTTGAAACTCTGAAAGTATTTGAGATAAAAGATCCAAGTGAAGTGCTGCCAAAAATGAAAACGACAGAAACCACAAAAACCACCAATGGATATGGTCGGACACGTGAGAGACGATTTTTAAAAGAATTGTTTTCTAAATCCAAAACCGCGCCAGCAGAACTGAAAATCTTGTAAACAATAAAAAGAAAGGAGCAAATAGCTATAATAATCCAAATAACATTAAAATTTACAAGAGCCAAAAAAAACAGTGAAAGTAATAATGCAGTGGAAATTAAAATCTTCATAAACTTGCTAACATCTGCCATTTCAAAAGTAAAAAGAGAAAGTAAGGTTCCAATGCCAAAAAATATTCCGACATTATTCCAGCTTCCAATTGGGGTGGATGTCAGGCTGGTAAAAATACCAAAAGAGAGAAAATCAGCGCCGAAAATAAGTCTGATTATGATAAAAAGAGATAATATAATGAAAGAAACCAAAAAGGTAAAATATGAGTAGAATATTCTGTTTTTTTCTTGAAATAAAATGGAAACCAGAAATAAATAAGCAAAACTAAGCAGTATAAAACCAACAGTGTTTATATCAAAAGTGTAACCAAAAAAAGACATTCTTGAAAAACCGTTGGCAATACCTGCTAGTAAATAAACTAGAGGAACTACGGCCATAGATCCGAGAATATATTTTGACCGAACCGGCCAATCAAAAGATCCGTAAAAAAGATTTGTGACAATATAAATTATTACTGACACTATCACTCCAAGAGAAAAAATCAGACTGGTGCTAAATTGCGTGGAAAT
This sequence comes from Candidatus Zambryskibacteria bacterium RIFCSPLOWO2_02_FULL_39_26, assembly GCA_001825395.1. Taxonomy (GTDB): domain Bacteria; phylum Patescibacteriota; class Minisyncoccia; order Phycocordibacterales; family DATDWN01; genus C7867-006. Next base: position 3,788 of record MHWN01000009.1, on the reverse strand, counting down.
GAGTGTTCCTGGGAGAAAAAAGATTGGAACAAGAAAAGTGGTAATAAGTAAAATTCTGAATAAAATTTTGTTAAATAAATCTCTTTCGCTTGTTTTTGTTATAATTTGATTTTCTTCCATTTTTTCTTATTAATTACTGATTTTCATATTATATAGAAACAAAATCCTATAATCAAATAGAGAAAACCGCCCCAGTTAAGAAGCGGTTTTCATCTTTTTTGTTGTGTCTATAAGCCGAATTCTGTCCACCGAGTTACCTCGGATGGATAGTTATTTATCTGGGCCAAATGTTACCACTTGGCTCGAGCGGCACTCCCCTCCCCAGTTTAATTAAACTGGGGAGGGACACGGCCTTGCATTGAAGTAAGGATTTTGCCGTTTCACTCTTGCATTTCTGCAAGATTACTCCTTGCGGAGTCCTCGGACTTTCGTCTTTGGCGTCACTGCTCGCACCTCTGGGATTACTCCCGACGGGCGTTACCCGCTACCACTACTTCTGTTTCAAAGTGCAATGTTCGGACTTTCCTCCACGTGAGATAGTTCTTGCGAAGCATCTCACGTGGCAACTATCCAACACAACTTTTGTATTTTACAACACAATCACAAAAATCTCAACCTCCCAGAATATGTGCAAAACCGAGCTTTACACATTTGGTTATATTTGATTATAATTAGTTACATGAGAACTGTTTCGATTGCTCCTGGAGAGCATTATCATATATTTAATCGAGGAAATAATAAACAATTAATATTCTTAGACGAAAGAGACTGGGTTAGATTTATGTTTTTGATTATTCACTTACAATCCCCTATTGTTTTTCAAAACTTATCAAGACAAGTGAACCACTTTGTTAAAAACCGAGCTTTTAACATTAATGAGGGGGAAATAGAAAAAATAATTTCCAAACGCTATGTTGAACTGATTAATTTTACTCTGATGCCGAATCACTTCCATCTTACCGTTCACGAACTTGAGGAGGGTGGTATTGCAAAATATATGCAAAGAATTTTGTGCGCCCATACGAAATATTTTAATACAAAATACAAAAAATCTGGACATTTGTTTCAAGGACCATATAAAGCCGTACATATTACTAATAATAAGCAATTATTATATCTCTCCACTTACATACACAAAAACTCAAGAGAACTTGTTGGATGGAAAAATAAAGAAAATATTTACCCTTGGTCAAGTTATCAAGACTATGTGAATAAAAACCGATGGGGAAAATTATTGTCTATGGATTTAGTTCTTGATCAGTTTCAAAATAATAAAGAGTATGATGATTTTGTAAAATCTAGTGTTGCAAAAGAAATTGCTGAAAAATTGGAAAGTGACTATTTAATAAATATATAATATACAAATGTGCAAAACCGAGCTTTGCACACGAGCTTTGCATATTTGTATAATCAATCTTCTATATAGCTATAGATGTGCAAAGCTCGGTTTTGCACAGTGTTTGTTTTTGGGGAGTTAGGGGGTTGGTTGGTTTTATAATACTTTGAAACTGACAATTACAGAAGATTCAAAGTTCCCTTGAAGACGGTCATCAAGGGTTCAAGGGTCATAGGGTTCTTCGCTATTCTATGGGCTCGCGCCACCGCCATCTTGACCACCCCCAGTTTGACCGGACCCGCCACCTGATCCACCACCCTCACTTACACCCCCACCACTCTGACCACCACCGGTCTGTGGAGTTCCCCCGCCGGAACCACCACCCAAAGACACGCCCGCTGAATCTTTTAGCACCAACCACCAACAAGTTGCATTATTTCCTTGACTTGTAGAAGTATCATCAAAGCTTATACCCGCACTTCCATCGGCACAACCACTATCTTTGACATATACATAGAACATAGATGCGGTTCCACTGAAATTTACTGTCCACATAGTACCCGGAGTGTTAGAGCTAATAAATATCGGATTTGAATAAGCTCCTCTAACTGTTAAAACTCCTGTGAATCCCGTGTTTTGAGATGCTTTAAACTGCAAGCTGGTACCTGGGGTTTGCGCAGTAAAATTTTTAAAAGTAGTGACTGAAGAACCAGTGATTAAAAAAGGAACATTGATATTGCTTGGAGAAATATTAACAGTTCCAGTGCTTGCAGTGAAAGTGCCGTTGTTGGTGAGCCCCGAGCCGGTCAAAGTCAAAGTGTTGGAACCATTGGCGGAGAATATTTGCGAAGAATCAATGGTGAGGGTTGTGGCCTTGACCGAAGAAGCGAGATTGAGAGTGGTATTTGAAGGCGGCGTTTCTTCACTGCCGTAACTGTATTTGGTATTGTCAAGCGTATAGAGATACTCGGCTTCAACCCAGTCGGCGGAACGTGCAGTACTAGAAATACGCATTTCATCGAACGTACCAGCGAACTCGGGCGTGGTGAAATATCCTTTTCCAAACACTGCAAAATTCAGTGTACCGGACCATGTCCCTAATCCAGTTTGAGTGGACCCGACTTGGGCTCCGTCAGTATAGACTTTCATCTCATCGGCGTTCTTATTCCATGTCATTACGATATTGTGCCAACTGCCATCAAGAATATTACTTGCGGATTCGCTTACTGATGAGGAAGTCCCGCCAGCAAGGTACTTTCGTACCACACTTCCCGATGAGTTTCGGTAGAACGAGACCTCGTGGTTATTACCTCCTGTGTCATCGCGGAAATGCAACATGTCACGGAAACTGCGGGACTCGGTGCTGTTAATCCAAAACGAGGCTGTCCCAGCCGTCCCTGAAAACTCGCCAGCAATTGCAACAACATCTACGTATTGGGACGTGCCATCTGTTGCCGCGCCGCCATCGATTTTCCCAGTTGCAGCCGTCGCACTGTTATTCGTGCCGTTGTTGGTATTTGAAGTGCTGTCGGCCACTGATAATGTTGTTCCATTAGGTAGATGCTGAACCATTTCGTAACTGCTATCCCACACACTGGTCGCCGCTTGGTTGTCATTGGCCGCATCGTTGTCAAAATACATATATATATAATCCGTAGTGGAGCCGGAATCAATCTGCGGCACTTTGACCCAGACCAGCGACGTGCCTGCCTCATCCCATTTTTCAATTTCATAGGAAAGAGCGGTGGTGCCGTCCGCATCCACAAAGCGGATGTCTTCCCCGGCATTTTGGGTTTTAGCATAATCAATGTTGGAAGCGGACAGCTGGACCAGCACCGGAAAATCAGTCAGGTTTTCCGCGGATGCGGAATTGTTTAGAGTAATTTTCCTGCGAGCAAGCCAGGAGGAATTGCAGGCAGAAGCGGAGATGTTGCACCAAGGGTCCGATGCAGAATTATCAGAAACCTGCACATCTCCCAAATCCTGCGCTGTGCCGTTGTTGTCTGTGATAGTTTGCGTGGTTCCGCCGGCGAAGATAAGTTTGTTGGCAGCGCTCTTGGTCACTGTCGCACCGCTTGTCACGACTAAATTTCCAGCAAGAGTTACATCCGATGCCGGCAGAGTATATGTCCCCGTGCCGCCTAAAGTTAAGTGGCCGTAAGTTGCCGCTGTCACCGTTACGGAAGATTGCTGATATCTCACCGTACTCGTCGCGCCATAAGTATAGGTAGTAAAGCTTGCGGGGTAAGCCGAAGTGCTGGACATTTCAAAGGAGGCGCCGTTACTTACAGAGAAAGTATCAGTCGCACCGTTACCGGTAATCGAGTAGCCGCCATTCTTCAGCGTCCCGGCAGCGACAGAGATGGCAGTGGCGCTCGCTCCATCGGTTTCAAGGTTTGCGCCGAGAGTCCATTCCCCGCCGGAACCGTTGAAAATAAGTTTGCTGAAATCC
>MHWN01000008.1:11488-48668 GCA_001825395.1 Candidatus Zambryskibacteria bacterium RIFCSPLOWO2_02_FULL_39_26 | reverse complement strand
AAAGACTGCAATGCGCCGGCGCTGACAGCTGAAGATCGCAAGATAGTAGAGGAATGCCGGGCAAGTGGCATGAGCAGGAGGTTCGAAGGGGTTGTTCGTGAAATGTCGGGCGACAGGGCGCCGAAAGACATGGACGCCTATTTCGAGGTTTTTGTAAGCAAACTGCAAAACATCACTGTTGCTCGCCCTGTTCTTGAGCGCTGGCGAAGGCGGTTTGCCTACAACATCAAGTTCTACCGGGCATTCGGAGTTGTCATGATTCGTGTGCCCGGGAGTGTTTGTCACATCATGCCAGCTAGGACTCTTCACGCAGAGCTTGACCACAGTGGAAAGTTCGGGGTTTCTCCCAAACCTCTTACATCCAGCAGTTCTCGTTTGTTTAGTCAAGCGATGCACGGTCAGCGGAATTCGCGTCTCATCACATAGCAAGTTCTCAAGTTTGAATCCCGTCGCTTATGGAGGTAAGCGACGGGATTTTCTTTTGTAGCCAATGTTGTTACAATATATTTATGACCCAGTAGTAGAAAATGACATTGGATAAGTCCCTGACGTGGTAATATGAAAAAGTCGATATTAAAAATAAATAATTTTAGAATAACATTCAGCTCGTAGAGCGATGTCATTTTTCACTACTGGGATGAGCAAAAAAACTTTACTCTCTGGAATACAGCCTAGTGGACAATTACATATTGGTAACTATTTTGGGGCAATCAAGCAGTTTATAGATATGCAAGATAGTCACAACGCTATTTATATGATTGTGGATTATCATGCTCTAAACACAATTCAAGACAAAAAAGTAATGTCAGAAAATATTTTGAATTTGGCCATTGATTACCTGGCTCTCGGTTTGGACCCAAAAAAATCAATAATTTTCAAACAATCTGATGTTTCGGAGCACACGGAACTTTGCTGGATTTTTGACACCATCACCACCATGCCGTTTCTGATGAGAGCTCACGCCTACAAAGATGCCGAAGCAAATAACAAAGAGATAAGTGTGGGGAAATTCAATTACCCAATGCTCATGGCGGCGGACATTTTGCTTTATGACACGGATATTGTTCCGGTTGGTCAGGATCAAAGGCAACACGTTGAATATTCCAGAGATACCGCCCAGAAATTTAATAATGTGTTCAAAAAAGATGTTTTCAAATTGCCGGAACCAAAAATTTTGGATGCCGTGGCGATAGTCCCTGGAACAGATGGGAGAAAAATGAGCAAAAGTTACGGCAATACCATTCCGCTTTTTGCCACGGACGAGGAGATTGAAAAAGCAGTGATGGGAATTGTGACCGACTCTTCCGGGGATGTTCCCCAAAATGTTTACGCAATTCACCGACTTTTGAAATCCGAAGCGGAGCTTAAAGATTTGTATGAAAACAGCAAAGGCAAATACAAAGTTTTGAAAGAAGCACTGATTATTGATATGAAGGCATTTGTGAAGCCTTTGCGTGAAAAAAGAGAGCAACTGGCAAAGGATATTGATTATGTTTTGGATATTTTGAAAGAAGGCGGCAAACGAGCAAAAATAAAAGCAGAAAAAAAGATGGAACAAGTTAAGTCGGCAATAGGAGTTGATTTATACTAAAATAACTATCCTAAAATACTGGGGTATTTAAGAATAAATTTATTGTAATAAAGGTTTAAAAAGTAAATATACTGTGTTATTATTGGGTTTATGGATATAAAAATAGTTTCTGTTAATATAACCATCAATGAATTGAAAGAAGTGGCAAAAGAATTCTATACTTCAATGATAAAAGGAGTTGTTGATATTGAGGAAAAAATCATAGCTTTTGGCGGGGAATACCATATGGATGCCAATAAGATTTTGATTGAAAATGGTTCTAAACAGGAAAACATTTGGGGTTTTAATGTTTATTTCAATAAGTCAAGGGAGGAGTGGATTGAATACACATCGCTTATAAATATTCGTCCATTAGTGAACAATAATGATATGGAAGTGCAAGATAAAAATATCAGAGACAAAATGAAGCAAATAATTAACTCAAAAATAATATGATAGAAAATACAGAACGTTCACCACTTTTTTTGATGGCCAACCTAGGGTCAGAAGTATCTAAAATAATTTCTGCAAAAGAAAAAGGAGACTATGAGATTTTGAAAATAGCAAAAGAAAAAGCAAAATCAATTATTGCTAAATTGAAAATTTTACCTGAAACAAAAGGAAATACGGAAATAAATATTCTAAATGATGTCATACTTGACCTCTGTGAAAATTATCAAAAATACCAGATTTCTAGTCAAAATATAAAATCTTATTTTAATCCGTTTATTATAAGACTTATGCAGGTTTAAAGAATATGCTAGGATTTTAATATGATTCAAAGAATTTATAACAAAGATATTGGTGAAAAAGTGGGACAGGAGATTAGTGTTGCGGGATTTGTCCATACACTCCGAGTGCAAAGTAAGATTATTTTTCTAATCCTTCGGGACATTACGGGAGTGATACAGACTGTGGTTGAGGCTGGAAGCTCGGCTTTTGAAACAGCCAAAGGGTTGTCGCATGAGTCGGTAGTGAGGATTATAGGCGCCGTCAAAGAATCTAAGCAAGCACCGGGCGGGGTAGAAATTGGAGTTAAGAGTATAGAGGTATTGTCCGTAGCCGATCCGGAATTGCCGATTCCGGTCATTGTCAAGGGTAATGACGAGGAGACCGAAGCTCCGACGCGACTTGATTATCGTTGGATTGATTTGCGAAAACCAGAAAAAGCTAAGATTTTTCAAGTTTGGACGGAGTTTGAAAAAGGATGGAGAAAATATTGGGATGAAAATAACTTTATCCAACTGTATCCGCCAGCTCTCATGTCCACTCCATCAGAGACTGGCTCGCAAGTTTTTGAGGTGAATTATTTTGATAAAAAAGCATATCTTGCCCAGTCGCCACAGTTTTACAAACAAATGGGAATTGCATCCGGAATGGAGAAAGTTTTTATGGTCTCACCCGTATTTCGTGCAGAAGAATCTTTCACCACTCGGCATCTTACAGAGTTCACCGGCTGGGATTTTGAGATGGCTTATGTGGAGTCACACCATGATGTTATGGATGCGGAGGAGGGAATGATAATAGAAGGGTTTAAAGCCATTTTAGCCAAATTCCCTGACTTGGAAGCCGAGCTTCCAAGTCAGCCGTTTCCTAGAATTACAATGAAGGAGGCGAAGGAAATTTTAGCCCAAATGAGGGTTCCAAGTCCGGAGAAATATGACCTTTCGCCTGAAGAAGAAAGAGCGATATCAGAATATGTAAAAAAAGAACGGGGTCATGATTTTGTTTTTATTCACGAGTACCACAAATCAAAAAGCGCTTTTTATCACATGAGATTGGAGGAAGGTAGCGATTACTCAAGACGCGCAGACCTTTTATACAGAGGTGTGGAAGTGACAACTCTCGCTCAACGCGAACACAGAGTAGATATTTTGATCAAACAAGCCGAGGAAAAAGGAATGGCTCTGGAACCACTTAAAAATTACATCAACTTTTTCCGATACGGTTGTCCTCCTCACGGTGGAGCGGGTATTGGTCCGGGACGATTTATTATGAAAATACTTGATTTACCGAATGTCCGCGAAGCAACATATCTGCCGCGAGACGTGAAAAGGCTGAATCCTTAATTTGAAACATATCTCTAATTCGATCGAATGGTTGAATAGATTATTTTTAATAATATAAGTAATGGAATCATCCTATAACGTTAAAACACAGATTTTTGAAGGGCCACTGGATACACTCTTAACGCTTATTGAAAAAAGGAAACTTTTTATAAATGATATTTCACTGGCGCAAGTGGCGGATGATTATATTGCTTATGTCAAAAATTTAGAGAATTTTCCAATAGCTGACTCTGCGCACTTTATCTTGATTGCCTCCACATTGGTTCTCATCAAATCAAAGTCGCTCTTGCCGACACTAAGTTTGACTGAAGAAGAACAGGGGGGTATTGATGATCTGCAGAAACGGTTAGTTGAATATCAAAAATACAAGGAGTTGAGCAAGCATTTAAGAGTGCGATTCGGAAAAAATATTGAGTATATAAGATTGCCGTCCAAAGAAAAGATCGTAGTTTTTGCACCGGATAAAAATACCACTGTTTCTAAAATATTTGAAATTATTAAATCAGTCATTCGGCAAATTCCTAAAAAAGAATTTATACCAAAAGCAATAGTTGAAAAGGTTATAAGTTTGGAGGAAATGATAGAAAGTTTAACAGAGCGTATCCGGAAAAGCATGAGGATGAGTTTTAAAGATTTTTCAGGGCACGGCAAAGCAGAAAAACTAAACGTCATTGTTAGTTTTTTGGCTGTGCTAGAGCTCGTAAAACAAGGTATTATAAGAGTGACACAGGACAAAGAGTTTCGCGATATTCACATGGAAAGTGATTCTGTGGGAGTACCAAGGTATTAGCCAACAATTTTTAATTTTCAATGGATTTTTAATGAGTAATGAATTAATTTCAAAAATAGAGGCAGTGCTTTTTTATTTGGCCGAGCCGGTAGATGTTGGTTTTTTGGCTAAGACTTTGGAGGTTTCAAAAAAAGATATAATTAACGCTATAGAAGAATTAAGCCAGAATTTAAGAGAAAGGGGAATTAGGGTTGTAAATCATAATGATGAAGTCTCTCTCGCCACAGCGCCGGAACTTGCGGGACTTATTGAAAAGATAATAAAGGAAGAAAGGGAGAGGGATTTGGGTAGGGCAGGGATTGAGACTTTATCTATCATCGCCTACAAAGGGCCAGTGACAAAAAAGGAAATTGAGTATATAAGAGGGGTTAATTGTCAATATGCTCTGCGAACACTTCTTCTTCGCGGTCTTGTGGAAAGAAAAACAGGCGCAAAAGATTCACGTGTGGTAGTCTATAATATCACAGCAGAGGCCTTGAGATTTTTGGGTTTGAATAAAATTTCAGACTTACCTGAATATGAAGAAGTTAGAAAAAGTTTAGAGGTAGATATAAACACAATAAACGAAACTACGACAGATGGAAACTGAACAAAACAAACCAGAGGGAATATCGCTGAAATTGATGATTTTTAATATCATCCTTGTGTTATTTATCATACTGATGTTTTTTTTAATTTATGGAACGTTAAATAAATCACAAGAAAGGCAGATTGACAATTTCAACCAAGCTATAACTTTGGAGGCATTTCAAAATCTGGAACTTAGCGCCAAGTCTGCTTATGTTTACGATGTGTCGGGAAATCGGGTTATTTATAAAAAAAATGAGTTTGTCCAGCTTCCGCTTGCCTCCATTACAAAACTTATGATGGCTCTGATCGCCTCCGAATTAATCGGAGAGAACTCCAGAGTTACAATTAAAAAAGAATTTTTGGAAGAAGAGGGGGATACAGGACTTTTGGCTGATGAATCCTGGAGAATGAAAGACTTGCTGGATTTTTCTTTGGTGACATCTTCAAACGATGGGGCGAGGTCTTTGGCTTCTGTTATAGGCGCTTATGACTTGAAAACTGAAAATTTCGATTTTGGCAGGAAGGATTTTATTTCAAAAATGAATCAAAGAGCCCAAGAACTCGGTTTGCAACAAACTTATTTTGTAAATGAGAGCGGACTGGATAACGGCAGTATAAGTGGTGGCTATGGTTCAGCAATAGACACTGCAAAATTAATGCAATATATTTTGAAAAACAAACCGGAACTTCTTGAAGCTACTAAATATCAAAGTATCACGGTAAACTCTCTGAATAAAGAGCATATTGCCAAAAACACAAACATTGAGGTCAGTAGTATTCCCGGTTTAATTGCTTCAAAAACTGGATATACGGACAAGGCCGGAGGTAACTTAGCGGTGGCATTTGACTTATCTATCGGTAGGCCTATTATAGTGGTTGTTTTAGGTTCAACCATAGACGGCAGATTTGAGGATGTTTCCAAGTTGGTGGCGGCCAGTTTTGACTCTATCTCGCAGGAGAGCATATGAAACCAAAAGAGCTTATAGAAACAATACTTCAAACAGTTGATGTAAAAATAAATGGCAATAGACCGTGGGATATAAAAGTTTTGGATGACAGATTTTATAATCGTGTTATCAAACAAGGCACAATGGGGCTTGGAGAGTCCTATATGGACGGATGGTGGGAGTGTTCGGCGCTTGATGAAATGATTTTTAGAGTCTTGAAATTTATTGACATAAGTTTTTTATATAGAAATTTCTGGGCAACGTGGGGAGTTCTAAAATCAAAAATATTAAATCTCCAGACGAAAACAAGAGGGGAAAAAGTGGCCAGAAGACATTATAATTTGGGTAACGATTTGTACTCATCTTTTTTGGACCCGTATCTGCAATATAGTTGCGGGTATTTTAAGAATACAGAAGATTTGAACAAAGCCCAGGAGCAGAAACTTGATTTGATTTGCAAAAAACTTCAATTGAAATCAACTGATAAAGTCTTGGATATTGGTTGCGGCTGGGGAGGTTTTGCCAAATATGCATCGGAGCATTATGGCTGTCATGTGACCGGCATTACCATATCAAAGGAACAAGCTGAATATGCAAAGACATTTACTGAAAATTTGAATGTGGATATACACCTTATGGATTATCGCGATATTAAGGAAAAGTATGACAAGGTAGTTTCGGTCGGAATGTTTGAACATGTCGGGTTTAAAAATTATAGAAATTTCTTTAAAATTGTAAGTAATAATATGAATGAAAACGGCATTTTTCTTCTGCATACTATCGGTAGAAATAAATCAATCACTATTACTGATCCGTGGTTTGAAAAATATATTTTTCCGAACTCAATGACACCATCACAAAAACAGATTGCAGAAAGTTATGAGAAAATTTTTGTCATGGAAGATTGGCATAATTTCGGCCAATACTACGACAAAACCCTCTTGTCTTGGTGGAAAAATCTGGATGCCTCATGGCATAAATTGAAAGACAAATATGGGGAAAGATTTTATAAAATGTTTCGTTTCTATTTACTTTCCAGCGCCGGATCATTTAGGGCGCGAAATATACAACTTTGGCAGATTGTCTTATCGCCTCACGGCCTTGTCGGTGGTTATAAATCCATAAGATAAAAAGAATTTTTTAGACAAAACGTTTTCATTTGGTATAATCCAGTAATGTGCGGAATAGCCGGAGTTATAGGCCAAAATATACAAAATAAAGAGAAAGTCATAGGAAAAATGGTCGCAAAAATTGCCCATCGCGGACCGGATGATGACGGTTTTTTTGTTGACAGCAATGTTGGTTTGGGTATGAGACGGCTTTCCATAATTGATTTGAAAACCGGCAGACAGCCGGTGACATCCGAAAATGGCAAAATTCTTATATTTTTTAACGGTGAAATCTATAATTACAAGGAATTGCGGGAAGAATTGTTGATTAAAAACTATATTTTCAAAACCGCGAGCGACACCGAAGTCATTCTCCATCTTTACGAAGAATACGGAGAGGAGATGTTGCCGAAACTTCGCGGTATGTTTGCCTTTTGCATTTACAACATCAATGCCAAAAAAATCTTTATAGCCCGGGATTATTTCGGCATCAAGCCGATGTATTATTTGACCCAAAATGACAGGATAATCGGCTTTTCTTCGGAAATAAAAAGTTTTCTCTCATTTCCGGGGTTTAAGGTTTCAGTAAATGACAAGGCGGTTATAAATTACCTTTCTTTTCAATACAATCCGCTGACAGAAACTTTTTTCAAGGGAGTTTACAAGTTGCCACCGGGACATTTTTTGTCAATTGATCTTAAGAGAAATGATGTACAAATAAAAAAATATTGGTCAATGGAGTTCAATCCCGACAATAATTTAGATGAAAAAGATACTACCCAAAAAATTTATGAAACAATGCAAGATTCGGTTGAGCATCACATGATCGCCGATGTGCCGGTCGGGGCATTTCTTTCTGGAGGAATAGACAGTAGTATCATCGCCACCTTGATGCAAAAAATAAAGGGGGATAGGCGAATTAAAACTTTTACGGTTGGCTTTAATACTTTAACTGAAGGCAGGGAGGCTTCCGAAACCGCTAGTTTTCTCGGCACCGACCACACAGAATTGACCATTGGGCCGGATGAATATTTCAGCGCCTTGAAAAAAGCGGTTTATCATTTTGACGAACCGGTGGCCGACCCGTCCGCTTTAGGGCTTTATTTTTTGGCAGAGGAGGCCAGAAAATATGTCAAGGTTGTTCTTTCTGGTGAAGGGGCCGACGAACTTTTTGGCGGTTACAATATTTATTTGGAGCCTTTTGCCCGCCGTAAACTTTCTTGGTTACCTCAAAACATTCTCAAATTTTTCCTAAACCTGCCGTTTCAGTTTTATGGAAAAAATTATTTGAACCGAGTTAATTCCAAAATGGCAGATTGGTATATTGGCAATGCTTCTATTTTCAAGCAAGATGAATTGAGTTTTTTATGGAAAGGGAGGAAAGAGAAATCGCTTAGCTTGGATTTTTTATACAAACAAGTCGGAGGCTTAAGCGATTCGGCCAAAATGCAATATATTGATATAAATATATGGCTTACGGGTGATATCTTGGCCAAAGCTGACAAAATGACCATGGCTCATTCGCTTGAGCTTCGAGTGCCGTTTTTGGATATTGAAGTGGCCAAATTGGCTAAAATACTTCCGGACAGGTTTAAGTGGCGAGGCGGAGTAACTAAATATCTTCTCCGCCAAGCTTTCAAATCGGTTGTGCCGGAAACAACAAGAAATCGCAAAAAACTTGGATTCCCGGTACCCATTAAGGATTGGTTTACAAAAGATAGAGAAGGTTTATACAGGACTATTATAAATAACCGATACATAAAAAAACACATGGATGTTGGTTATATTCAAAATTTAATTGATGAACATACAATGAAAAAAACAGATAATTCGCGTAAAATTTATACGCTTCTTATGCTAGCTCTATGGTATGATGTATTTATAAAAATGGAAAATGTAAATATCAAAAATCAAAATTAATACTAAAAATGCAAATCCCTATATCTATAGATTTTATATTGTCATTTTACATTTTGATTTTTAAACTTTAAATTACCTATGATAGATGTTTTAAAAATAGTCATTCCTTCAGTTATAACTTTCTTTATCGGTATTTCTATCACGCCGTTTTTTACCGATTTTTTCTACAAGCACAAAATGTGGAAAAAAAGTCCGCGAAAAGACAGCGGAATGACCACGGAAGAATTTTCCAAAATTCATAACACCAGAGGCGAACTTTCCACCCCGCGTATCGGGGGGGTAATCATTTGGGTTTCAGTTTTACTGACTGTTTTTTTAATTTATCTCCTGTCAGTCATTTTTCCAAGCGACCTTACGGAGAAACTGAACTTTTTCAGCCGTGGCCAAACACTCATCCCATTGGCTACTTTGATTCTGGCTTCCCTTATCGGATTATTAGACGACTTACTTCAAATATTTGGCAGGGGAGTATATGCCAAAGACCCCTTGATTTACAGAAAAGTGAAAATTATTTGCATTATTTTGATAGGCTTTGCTATCAGTTATTGGTTTTATTACAAACTTCAATTTACTTCAATTCACATTCCATTTGGCGGGGAGCTCGAACTGGGAATTTGGTTTATACCGTTTTTTATTATTGTCATGCTTGCCGTTTTTTCAACAAGCGTAGTTGATGGTATTGACGGATTGTCTGGCGGAATCATGGCCACTATTTTTTCGGCTTACTCAATAATCGCTTTTGCCAACAATCAAATTGACATTTCCGCTCTTTGCGCCGTCATTGCCGGAGGCATTCTGGCTTTTCTTTGGTTTAATATTCCTCCAGCCCGGTTTTACATGGGTGAAACCGGCATGTTGGGGCTAACTGTCACTTTATCAGTCATTGCCTTTCTAACAAATTCCGCCTTACTTTTGATTATTATAGCTTTTCCGCTTGTCATCACCTCTCTCTCCGTCATTATTCAAATTACTTCCTATAAATTTTTTGGAAAGCGTCGGGTTTTTAAATTGACGCCGCTACACCATCATTTTGAGGCCATCGGCTGGAGCCGAGAAAAAATAGTCATGAGATATTGGATTATCAGCGTTGTTTTCGCCATGAGCGGGGTCATTATTGCTCTAATAAGTTAGATATTAAAAAAACCGGACGGGCGCTCTTACGAGCGTCCGTCCTTATCAACTGGTTCCTGCCTTTCCATTCTCATTTGCAGTTTTGGGGCGGGTGCTGTTTCCACCTCCCAAGCCTGCTTGAATGTCTCTGCATCTTCAGGCTTCCCCGCCTGTGCCGCAATTCCGTCTTCCAACCTTCCGAAAAATTCATCCCGAACCGGCACGATTTTTGGGTAGACTTTTCGAGGCATATGCCCTCCGCGTCTATAATACAACATCTAGCCTCAAAAAGCAACTGCTATCCACATAAAAATTACCAAAAAAATGTTATAATTCTTAGTGATATGGGCAAGACTAAAGTTGATATATCATTTTTAATTTCTCTCGGTATTCTAGTCGTAGCTGGCTATCTCATATTTACTTCAGCCTCTTTAGGCCTTCTTTCAAAGCAAGCGGTGAAGTACTCAAATGTGGCTTTCAATCAGACTTTTTTTGGTCTTTTTTTGGGATTGATATTGTGCTTTATTACCTCAAGAATTGATTATAAGATATATAGGAGATATTCCATACTAATTTTTATTTTTTCAGTTCTGGCCACTCTTCTTGTTTTTATTCCAGCCATTTCAATAAGTCACGGAGGGGCTAGTCGCTGGATTACTTTGGGCTTTAGCACTTTTCAACCATCTGAATTACTTAAGATCGGTTTCATTATTTTTTTCTCGGCTTGGGTAGCCAAGTTTAAAGATAAAATTCAAACTTTCAAATACGGATTTTTGCCGTTTATTATTCTTATCTCTATCACCGGATTTATCTTATTGAGCCAACCGGATACGGATACTTTTCTCATCATTATTTTTTCTGGCATAGCTATTTTTATAGCGGGCGGCGGCAAATGGAGATACATTTTTATTTCAATAATTATCGGGGCCTTTTGCCTAATAGCCCTAGCAGTTGCAAAACCGTATGTCATGAGCCGGATAAATACTTTTTTGAACCCGGGGGACAATTCATTGAGTAGCGGTTATCAAATCCAGCAATCGCTCATAGCCATTGGCTCGGGAGGAATCTTCGGCCGCGGTTTCGGTCAAAGTATTCAAAAATTTAACGTTTTGCCGGAGCCGATAGGGGACTCAATTTTTGCCGTGGCTAGTGAAGAATTTGGTTTTTTGGGCGCGGTTTTTATAGTTTTACTCTTCGTTTTTTTCTCATTCCGAGGACTAAAAATCGCCACTCAAATTAGCGATCCTTTCGGTAGACTTGTGGTTGTTGGAATTGTTATACTGATTGTGTCTCAAGCTTTTGTCAATATTGGGGCGATGGTGGGAGTCTTACCTTTATCGGGTATTACATTGCCTTTTGTCAGTCATGGAGGAACGGCCCTTTTTATGACATTGGCTGAAGTTGGAATTATTTTGAATATATCAAAGAATCGCAAGAAAAATTAATTTTTAATAAAAACTGATGAAAATTTTACTTACGGGAGGAGGGACTGGCGGGCATTTTTATCCGATTATTGCTGTGGCTGAGGAGTTAAATACTATCGCTAAAGAAAACCGGCTGATAAAGCCGATACTCTACTACATGTCCACCGATGCCTACAACGAAACTCTTCTTTATGAAAACAATATCAAATTCATAAGAACTAACGCTGGTAAAATAAGAAAAAGTCGTTCCATTCAGAATATTATCCTTAATTTTTTTGATCTGTTTAAAACTGCCCTTGGGGTAATTGGGGCGATTTGGCGAATTTTTGTCATCTACCCAGATGTTATTTTTGGTAAAGGTGCTTATGCCAGTTTCCCGGCCCTTTTTGCCGGAAAAATTTTAAGAATTCCCGTTGTCATCCACGAGTCGGACAGTTCTCCGGGAAAGGTAAATTCTTGGGCCGGCAAGTTTGCCAGACGCATCGCTATATCGTATCCGGAGGCCATAAATTTTTTTCCGAAGGAGAAAACCGCTTATACTGGCAATCCTGTCCGTAAAGAAGTTCAGCAAGCGTTATCTGTCGGAGCGGCTGAGTTTTTTGGTTTCAATAAAGATATTCCGACGATATTCGTTATCGGGGGCTCGCAAGGTTCAAAATTTATAAACGAAGTTATTATTAGAATTCTTCCTGAACTAGTTAAAAAATATCAAGTCATTCATCATACAGGCGTAAATAATATAAAAATAGTAGAAGAAAGTCGCGATGTTGTTTTAACTGAAAAAGAATTAAAAAAAAGATATAAGCCAATCGCCTATCTCAATGTTTTAACTTTGCGCATGGCCGCCGGCTTGGCTGATATCATAATTTCTCGAGCCGGCTCAACTATTTTTGAGATTGCCTTGTGGGCCAAACCTTCAATTATTATTCCCATACCGGAGCCAACTTCCCATGACCAAAAAAACAACGCCTACTCATACGCCAGATCTGGAGCTTGTTCCGTCATTGAGGAGAAAAATCTGGTTGGTGGCGTGCTTTTGTCTGAAATTGAAAGAATTTTAGGTAATCCAGAAGAAAAGCAAAAAATGATTAATTCGGCAAGGGCCTTTGCAAGGAAAGACTCGGCTGCACTTATTGCAAACGAAATTATGTCTATAGCCATGGAACATGAGAAATAATTGCGATACGAATATACGAATCATGCGAATGATACGAATAACTACGAATAAATAAATGCAAGACAAAAACCAAAAAATAATAACTAGGTTCCCGCCGTCGCCGACTGGACCCTTGCATATAGGCAACGTTAGGACGGCCCTATTTAATTATTTTTTTGCCAGACAAAATGGAGGACAATTTATAGTAAGGGTAGAGGATACTGATAAGGTCAGATCAAAAAAAGAATACGAATTGGGAATGCTTGACAGTTTAAAATGGCTTGGACTATCCCGAGACGGCCAGTTGTGGCATCAATCTGAAAGAGTTGAAATATACAAAAAATATCTCCGTAAACTTATTGACGAAGGCAAGGCTTATGTCAGTCAGGAGACGGAAGGGGATAATAAGGAAGTGATTCGCTTCAAAAATCCAAATAAAGTTGTGACATTTACGGACCTTATTCGCGGTGAAATAAGTTTTGATACCACAGAATTGAAAGATTTCATCATTGCCAGAAATATAAACGAACCGGTTTATCATTTGTCCGTTGTCGTTGATGATTTTCAGTCAGGTGTGACGCACGTAATACGTGGAGATGATCATGTTTCAAACACTCCCCGTCAAATTCTTATAGGCGAGGCCCTGGGCGTTCCAAGACCGGTATACGCCCATTTACCCTTAATCTTAGCCAAGGACAGGTCAAAACTGTCAAAAAGAAAACATGGCCAAAGCGTTTCTTTAGATTACTACCAAAAACTTGGTTACCTGCCGGGAGCCATTGTCAATTACTTATCTCTTGTTGGATGGAATCCCGGCACAGATAAAGAAATATTCACCATAGATGAACTTATCAAAACTTTTGATATAACTCAAGTTCAAAAAGGTGGAGCAATTTTTGATCCTGTGAAACTCGATTGGCTAAATAAGGAACATATGAAACGTTTACCCAAAAATACCATAAATAAGGAAATTTATAATCGTCTCAAAAACAACGACATTATTTCAAAATCTGAAAAAATAAACGATAAAAAGTTTGTAGAAAAAATTTCCGAGACTATTTTTAATCATATTTCAAAATGGGGCGATATAGACACAATAACTGGGGAAGGGGAGCTCTCGTATTTTTTTGAGGAGCCGCAGTACGAAGCTGAAAAACTGTTGTGGAAAGAATCTTCTCCAGATATTTCAAAAAAACATTTGATGTGGATTATTAATCAGTTGGACAAAATTCAAAACGACAGTTTTGATTCAGCAGACACAGCAAAAAATCTTATCTTTGATTACGCCACAGAAAACGGCAAAGGAGAGGTGCTTTGGCCTCTACGCCTTGCCTTATCTGGAAAAGAAAAAAGTCCCGATCCGTTCACTCTTATTTATATTCTTGGCAAGAGTGAATCCATCTCGCGAATAAGCAATGCTATCAAAAAATTATGATATGGAAATATATTTTAGCAACTTTTTTTACTTTTTCTGCCACACTACTTTCCGCTCAAACCGGGGAAAGCGATTTACAAAATAGGATTGACGAAAGGAACAACCAAATCAGACAACTTGAGGAAGAGATAAGACAGTATAATCTTGAAATCAACAATACTTCCAGCCAGGCTAAATCATTGGTGAATACCATAAAAACCCTTGATTTGACCAAAAAGAAAATCGGGGCCGACATAAATCTTACTCAAAAAAAAATAACTAACACCGAATCAAATATAAGCCAGTTAAACCGTGAAATCGGATTGACCGAAGATCATATCAATGTAAATAAAGATGCTGTCATTTCCGCTTTACGCAATTCTGCTGTGCTGGGGGATATGAGTTTGATTGACATAATTCTTTCCAATAAGAATTTAAGCGACATTTGGGGAGAAATTGACAATATAAATCAAATACAGAGTGTCATAAGAGAAAAATCAAAAGAGCTAACTGTATTGAAAACAGGTATGGAAGAAAAGCAAACAGTCCTAGGCAAACAAAAACGGGATTTGCTTAATCTGAAACAAGATTTGAGTGGCAAAAAATTAGCGGTTGAATACACAACAAAAGAGCAAGGTCAATTATTATCCCAAACGAAAAATAAGGAGCAGACTTATAAAGAATTGGTTAAGACTAAGGAAGAGCAGAAATTACAATTTGAAAGAGAAATTTATGAATATGAATCGCAACTTCACTACTTAATTGATAGGAATAGTTATCCTCTGCCACAGAACGGCATACTCTCATGGCCTTTAGAAAATATATTTGTCACTCAAAAATTCGGCAAAACAGTCGGAGCGGAAAAATTATATGCTTCGGGAACCCACAACGGAGTTGATTTTAGAGCCAGTATTGGCACAAAAGTCAAAGCTTCGCTTTATGGAACAGTGGTCGGGACGGGAAACACTGATATTTATCCCGGATGCTACTCATTCGGCAAATGGGTGATGATAAGACACGATAGCGGACTTTCCACGATTTACGCTCACTTATCTGTTATCAGTGTCTCTTCAGGACAGCGGCTTGATACGGACGACTTAGTCGGATTCAGCGGCAATACCGGATACTCCACAGGCCCTCATTTGCATATAAGTCTTTACGCCACTCAAGGCGTGAGAATTGAAAAATATGTCAATAGCCGGGGATGCAAAGAAGCCACAATGCCTCTGGCCGATATTAGAGCCTATCTTGACCCATTGGCCTACTATCCGAAATTGTAATATAATTTAATTATGCTTGATTTATCACTAATTTTTATATCATAGCAACAAACTATTGATACTTCTAACGAGATGAAAAATAATAAAGGATTCGTTTGGAAAATTATCATAATTATTGCGGCCCTAATCGCTCTAAAATATTATTTTCAATTTGATTTTATAGAATGGCTCAAGTCTCCGGCCGTCCGGGCCTTCTGGGAGCCGATTTGGAATCTCTTTGTTAGGTTATATCAGTGGTTGGATGTTTTAGTTAGAGGTTGGGTAACATAGGGCAGGGGACTTCCCTACGGGAAAGGTATACCTTTCGCTTTTTGCAATTATATATTTTTGCAAAATGCTCAAGGTCTTGCGAAGCCGTCCCCACGACTTCTCACCCAACCAATATATTAAATTTTTGAGATATTGAAACTCGGGTAAAAAGTATCATGAACTAAAGCTTGTTTATAGGAACCTGTACAAAGATATATTGTGCGACACGCCTATATAACACTCCCCTCGGCATTTGTCTATCAAAATCGAGAAAAAGATTTTTATAAAATAATCACTTCTATTCCCTACGTAGTAACTCAAATGTTTTTAAAATGTTTTTTGATTCAGTAATCGGTCTCCCTATCACCAAATAATCAGCCCCAAGCTTTAATGCTTGTTTTGGCGCCGTTTTGCGTTTTTGGTCATCTTTTGCCTTATACCATGATGGTCTGATGCCAGGAACGATCTTTAAAAGCCTCTTTGAACCATTAATTTTGATAATAGAGCTCAACTCATGACCTGAACAGACAATTCCATCAACCTTTGCTTTTATTGCGTCTTTTACTAGATCCAACACTTCTTTTTTTGATTTTAGTTTAGATGATGTTAGAACCGTTACAGCAATGATTTTACTTTTACCAGAATTTTTCTTGGCTGACTTCATCATTGGGATTCCGCCACTTGCGTGAACAGTTATAATCTCGACCCCATGACTAGAAAGTCTTTTAGTGCTATTTTTAACTGTATTTGGAATGTCGTGTAGTTTTACATCTGCAAATACCCCACCATACTTTTTAAGTTTTTTGATTATTGAAATATCCTCATATAGAAGATCGTTTAATTTAAAACCCCAAACTTTTCCTTTTAGAATTTTTGCAATTTCTATAGCTTCTTTCATTTTCATACCATCCAAGGCAACTATAATTTTTTTTGTATTCATTTTTTTTCACTATTTAAGTTTTCCATGACCCAACGCAGTATTAGTATTAATTGGTATACCTTTCTTACATCTTTTTGCCATACCATTGAGAATAGCCGCAAACTCATCCATAATTGGACTCGTGGTGAGCCATGAGCCCTGCTCCTTCTTTGCCCAAATTGGATCATTGCTTGTCGGTTGTCTGGTCAAATATCCCACAATTACCTCCGAGGTCAGATTAGCAAAATATACTTCAAAACACAACACAAAAGCCACGTAAGATAGTATTTGCATAGCATCTTCACGTGGCCTTGTGATTTAGGTCTGTCTAGAGTTAAATATTTACGGCAAGATTTCGGTTTTCGTACTTACCCCAACAAGCTCTGGATGAATTCCAAGGTTGTGTGCCTTGCCGTTCATATAAGTCTCTGGCGTAAGCTGTGTTACCTTCAATGGTGTAGATGTTATAATCCTTCTTTTCAGCCTGGTTTAAGTGGTAACGCTCGTTAATCTGCATTACCCCGACATCCTCGCTGTTTACCCTGCCCCTATGGATTTCTCCATCCAAATCAAGCTGACGGAAAGTAGATTCACATCTGGCAATTTCAATCATAATCGGAATGTCCTTGAAATATTGTTTGATGTACTGTTCAGTGGACAAGAGGCTTTCAATTTCCTGATTAGAAATTTCTTTAACAACTTTGTAAGAAGAATTTTCAACCGTCGGAAGGCTTGAAACGCTGATAGTATTGCCTATTCCTGCCATATTTGAAAGAACCATAAACAAACTGATAGCCGTGAAATTTAAAATAAATTTTTTTTAGTTTTTAATTCCGGATCTCCAATTAAGGAGGCTTTAGAACAGAAAAACTCGGTGTTTCCGAGCTAATTACATTATAGCATATCTCCTAGCCACTTGTCAACAAAATACAACAAAAAATTGGCTTTGGGAAGAGCTAAAATCTCTTTATTTTAGGCCATATTTTACTGAAATTAATCAGACTAATATTTAGTGAAAGTGGCAATATTTGCTTTATATACCTTCTTTTTTTAGTGATTCAATGGTTTTCTTGGCTTCTTTAGAAAGTTTTCGCGGAATAGTGATGTGAAGTTTTATCAAAATATCCCCTCTGTGATTTTTCTCGTAAGGAATACCCCTACCCTTTATCCGTAAAGTTTCTCCGTGAGTTACGCTTTCTGGAATTTTCACTTTTATATCGCCATCAAGCGTTTTCAAAATTTCCTCGCCACCCAAAAGCGCGTCAGTCAGTTTTACATTCATATCAGTCAGGAGATTGATTCCTTCTTTTCTGAAAAGTGGATGTTTTTTAACGTAAACTTTGATATATAAATCTCCCGTCTGTCCACCAACAATAGCTTCCCCACCGCCGGACAGTCTGATCATTTCTCCATTATCAATGCCGGCTGGAATTTTCACCTTTATTTCACTTTCCTTTTTTAGTATTCCTCGTCCGTGGCAAACATGGCATTTTACCTTGGGAGTTTTACCGCTACCGTTGCAAATCTCGCAGGTAGTGGTTGATTCAAACTGACCGAAAAATGTTCTTTTTACCTCACGCAAAGTTCCCTTTCCGTTACATGTGTTGCAGGTTTCAAGCGAACTTCCTTTTTCAGCGCCAGAACCCGCACAGTTGTCGCATTTTGAAACTTTATTCAAAAGTACTGTTCGCTCAACTCCGAAAACGGAATCCTCAAAAGACAGTTCCAAATCAATGGAAATATCCCGGCCGCGCTTTACTTTGGCTCTTCTTGAATTCCCGCCAAAAACATCTCCGAAGATATCTCCGAAATCAAATTCAAAACCATTACCATTACCGCCTTGGGTAAATTGTGAGAAATCAAAGCCGTTGAAGCCGTTTGCACCGGCACCTCCTGTAGGTCCTCCTTGGGCGAAAGAATGGCCAAATTGGTCGTATTGAGCCCTTTTGGAGTCATCCCCAAGCACCGAATAAGCCTCATTAATCTCCTTAAACTTGGCGTCATCGCCGGTTTTCTTGTCTGGATGGTACTTATGCGCCAAAGTCCGAAAAGCCCTCTTTATATCGTCCTTCGGAGCTTTCTTGTCTACTCCTAATATTTCGTAATAGTCTTTTCCTGCCATAATTATATCTTACTATTTTTTTGAAATTAATACACTTGACATAATCTATTTTTACTGCTAGTCTACACGAGGAGGTTAGCGATGGAAGCACTACTGATACTTACCACTACAACGATTACCCTCATCACCTTGAAAGCAATCATCGGTTTTCGGTTTCCTTGGGAGCCAACCATGAAAGCAAAGCGCTCACTGCAGAGAAATCTTGAAATGATCAAAGGGAGCATTCCTTCCGAGATTTACAACGAAATGCAATATGCAATTGAACGGATTTGATTACCGCGCAAGACAGACGAACCGCATCGTCTCTCTGCGCGGTTTTTCTGTTTTGAAAATACTATTGAAATCTATTCTACTATTCGAGCGAACCATTCCATACACTTAATCTACGCTATAGCGTAGATTAAGTGTATGCTGGATTTGTTAGTTTTATTTTCCTAATTACTAGATACTAACTATTTCCCTTCCTCCTAAACCGATTGAGTACAATCGGTCGGACGAACAATTTGCACTCAAATTGTTCTAGTCCGGTTTCTTCTCTTCAAAATCAGCATCGCGAACTTTCTCGTCTGTTGTCGTAGTTTGCGCCTCGGCTGATTTATTAGCCTCTTGTGCAGCTTTGTTTATTATCTCCCCTACTTTTGACAGCCCATTTGACAGAGCAACGGTCGCTTTTTTGATGGACTCCAAATCTGGTGTTGTGTTTGCATTTGCTGATTTAAGGTCTGTGATTTTGTCTTCAATTGATTTGCGAAGTTCCGCTGGCACTTTATCTCCCGCATCAGCTAGAGATTTCTCGGCGGTGTAGATAAGTTGTTCGCCAATATTTTTTGCTTCAACCACTTCCCTCTTTTTAGCATCCTCACTAGCATGTGCTTCCGCATCTTTTTGCATTTTCTCAATTTCTTCTTTAGTCAAACTGGAACGAGCTTCAATTCTGATGGATTGTTCTTTACTTGTGGCTTTATCCTTTGCCTTCACGGAGAGAATGCCATTAGCGTCCACATCAAACATCACCTCAATCTGTGGCATGCCTCGCGGAGCAGGTGGAATTCCGTCCAAAATGAACCTACCAAGAGTCTTGTTGTCGCCAGCCATGGCTCTTTCACCCTGAACTACGTGAATTTCTACTGAAGTCTGATTGTCCGCAGCCGTGGAGAAAACCTGGCTTCTTGAGGCCGGAATAGTCGTATTTCGCTCTACAAGCTTCGTAGCCACGCCTCCCATGGTCTCTATGCCCAAAGATAGCGGTATAACGTCTAATAAGAGCACATCCTTGACATCCCCAGCCAAAATTCCCCCCTGGATAGCCGCTCCCAAGGCCACCACTTCGTCTGGGTTAATTGATTTATTTGGGTCTTTACCAAAGTATGCCTTTACCTTTTCAACCATTTTTGGCATTCTGGTTTGGCCTCCAACGAGTATTACCTCGTGAATATCGGAGGTTTTGAAGCCGGATGCCTCCATAGCTCGTTTAGTGATAGACATCGCTCGGTCAATAAATTCTGTACAAAGCTCTTCCAGTTTTGCCCGAGAAAGTTTGATAAGCAAGTGTTTTGGGCCGGATGCGTCGGACGTGATGAAAGGAATATTTACTTCGGATTCCATCGCTGTTGAAAGTTCAATCTTTGCTTTTTCAGCCGCTTCATCGAGTCGTTGTAGCGCCAGTGTATCTCCACGCAAATCAATTCCTGATTCCTTTTTGAATTGATTAGCTAGGAAGTTTATGATTTTCTGGTCAATATCTTTCCCGCCGAGGTGGCTGTCACCATCGGTTGATTTGACCTCAATAACCGAATCCCCTACTTCCAAAACGGAAACGTCAAAGGTTCCGCCACCAAAATCGAAAACCACGATTTTCTCTTCTTTCTTTCCTTTATCAAAGCCGTAAGCCAAAGCAGCGGCTGTTGGCTCGTTTATAATGCGAAGAACTTCAAGTCCGGCGATTGCCCCAGCATCTTTGGTGGCTTGTCGTTGGGAGTCGTTGAAATAGGCCGGTACAGTGATGATGGCTTGAGTGACCTTCTGGCCGATTTTGGCTTCAACATCGGTTTTCAGTTTGGAAAGAATCATGGCTGAGATTTCTTCAGGTGAATATTCCTTGTCTGACATTTTCACTTTTACTCCGTTCGTAGCGGATTTTAAAACCTCAAAAGGCACGATAGCTTTATCTTTCTGAACAGCTTCGTCGCCAAAGCTATGCCCAATAAATCTTTTAATCCCGAAAATAGTGTTTTTCGGATTTGTGACTGCTTGTCTTTTAGCCAAAAGACCAACCAGTCGCTCGCCCGTTTTTGAGATAGCAACAATGGAGGGTGTTGTTCGTGCACCTTCTGCATTTTCTAGTATTTTAGGACTGCCCGTTTCCATGATTGCGACAGCAGAGTTTGTTGTTCCTAAATCTATTCCTATGATCTTGCTCATGTTGTTTAGGGCTTCCAAATTTGGCGAACTCCTCGTGTCGTGTTTGAAAATCTTCGTCACCTTACGACATGTAAGGCTCCTCTCCTTTTCAAACTCTCAACGTCGGATTTCACCCAAATTATGAAAGCGTGTGGTTATTTAGTAAATTTAATTTGACAAAATCTTGCTTATATATTACTATAGTATTTAGAGGCACCATGGAGCAGATCA
Source organism: Candidatus Zambryskibacteria bacterium RIFCSPLOWO2_02_FULL_39_26 (assembly GCA_001825395.1). Taxonomy (GTDB): domain Bacteria; phylum Patescibacteriota; class Minisyncoccia; order Phycocordibacterales; family DATDWN01; genus C7867-006. The sequence continues at coordinate 27,388 of MHWN01000008.1, read as the reverse complement.
AGTTGTTTTCTAACATCAATACGGATTATGTCGAGAGTGAGGTGAATGAGTGGCTGAAAACAAACCCAAACATTCACATCATCTCAAGACTGCTGACTGCTGGAACAGGGCACACCATGCAAGGACCCGATGGCCATCTTTCCGTCATCAAGGTCGTCGCCATCTTCTACGAAAAACCGCTCAAGTAACACCACCGAGAACCTGCCAATAAAAGCACTCGGCGATACGCCCGGTAGTGAGCTTTGCTCTACTACCGGGTTTCTCTTATCTAAAAGTTGGTGCTCTGGGTTTAGAGCCACTAAAAGTTAGTGTGTCAGTTGTAAAATATGGAGACACAAATCTCAACTTGGAAGCCTGGCTTCCAAGTCGGACAATTTTAGGTTTTATGAGACTAGATAGACTTAAAACAGCTCCTTTTAGAGTTTCAATATATGTAAAATAAATAAGTCTCGCCTTGACTCGTCCCGCCACTTCATAAATCTGAAAACTAGCACGAACAAGTCGTCCTTCTTTATCTCTAAGTACTTTTTCAACAATTTTACTATTTGATTCTATTATTTGCATATTATTACCCACGAATGAATCCCCACGAATCATAACGAATGATGCATTTATTCGTAAGATTCGTGTATATTTCGTGTGATTGGTGGGTGATTATTCGTAATGACCAACCTTAACCTTCGGTGGGCGTATTTCCTTACCGTTTAATTCATACCCCACCTGCACTACCTCCAGTATTTTACCCTCATCTGCTTCGTTGTCAACTTTTATATTTTCTATCGCCTCATCTCGCGACGATATATAGGGTAACCCTATGGGATTTATGACTTTCAGATCGTGTTGACTCAAAATATTTGAAAGCTGGGTGTGAATAAATTCCACTCCCATCCGCCAGTTTTTATCCACTTTCCCCCAAGCTTCTTTGTTTTTAAAAGCTCCGTCAAATGAATCAAGAACAGGAATAAGCTCACTGATAATTTCGGCTTTTGAGAATTTCAAAAACTGTTTTTTAGCTTCATCGTCCCGTTTTCTGGTATTGATAAAATCGGCCTTATCCCTCTGCCAACCATCCAAAAGCTCGTGGTTTTTCTTCTCCAGCTCCTTGATTTTAGCTTTGAGTTTGTCTACCTTGACCTTGTAGTCAGCTCCAGTTACCTCGGTGTTATCTTCAAGGACTATGTCGTCCCCTGGGTCGGTATTTACTTCAAGCTCTGTATCTTTTTGTTCATCTTTGTCAGTCATATTTGCACATTATAACATGAAAAATTACTAATTCAAACGGACAAGATAATGTGCACACACATATGGCGGTTTTTCTTTACAAAATACACTTGGAAACGGGGTGTCCAAGTCTCATTATTTTATCGTTTGGACCACTTTGGAGCTTTCCTTGCCTTCTTCAAACCGAATTTACGACGCTCTTTTGCCCGAGAATCACGCTTGAGGTATCCCGCTTTTTTCAAAGTTTTTCGCAATTCTCCTTTGTGTCCAATCAATGCTCTGGCTACGCCATGTCTAAGTGCCTCTGCTTGGGAATGTATCCCCCCACCCGATATTCTTGCTGAGACTTTAAATTTTAGAGGAATTTCAGCGAAAGGTTGTTTGGCGATGGTTTGCAACTCTTGTGTTGTGAAATAGCTTTCAAGCTCTTTGTTATTTATAGAAAAAGTAGTTTTGGGACTTGGAGTTAGGCGTACTCTAGCTACAGAAGTTTTTCTCCGTCCAACCGCTTCAATGTATTTTTCAGTTATTTTATCCATAATTATTCATTGACTATAAGATTGTTCATCATTTTTTGTCGTAATTTGTTTTTAGGAAGCATGCCCGAAACGGCTTCCCTAAAAAGCTGACCGTAACCTTTTTTGGCGATAATTTCCGCCATTGTAAGTTTCTTTAATCCTCCCGGGTAACCGGAATATCTGCTATAAGTTTTTTGTAATTTCTTTTTCTCGTCTATCAGAGCTTTTGAGGTGTTTTTTATTTCCACTTTTACATCCGGAACAGTATTTCTTGCGAACGTTAATAAGTTTTTACCCATAAGTAAAACTGCCGCTTCTGTAGCCACTCTGCCAATTTTCTTGTTTTGGGCGTCAATTACGTGTTTTGTCATGAGTTAAAAGTTTATAAAGTTAAACGAACTCAATCACGGCCATAGGACTGCCATCTGATAGTCTCTGCGGCAATTTAGTGATTCGAGTGAATCCCCCACTACGTTTTGCGTATTTTGGTGACAAATCCTTTATTATTTTTTCCGCTCCTGAAATACCGATTTTTGAAATCAAATTTCTTCTTTGGGCCAGACCGCCGACTCTGCTTGAAGTAATGAGTTTTTCTACAAAAGGTCGGAGTTCTTTGGCCTTTGCTTCAGTGGTTTTTATCTTTTCATTCAAAACCAACGATAAGGCGAGAGATTTCAAAAGCGCTGTTCTGACTTTTCTTATCCGACCGAATTTTCTCTTGGCTCTACTGTGTCTCATTTTATTTCAGTGTCAATCCGAATGTTGCTAAAACTTCTTTGATTTCTGCCAGACCTTTGGCTCCCAATCCGTCAATTTCCAATATATCTTTCTCCTTTTTTCTGGCTAAACCTCCGACAGTGCGGATGTTGGCGTTTGAAAGAGCGTTAGAAGTTCTGGCCGAAAGATTTAGAGTATCAATGCGAGTTTTTAGTAAATCTTCATCATCCATTGCTTTTTTAACCGGTTCCTCTTTACTGTTTGAAGGCAGAATGACCTCTTCTTCTTTGAAGCCAATTATGGCTTTAAGTTGGTTTATCATTGTTTCTATGGACTTTTCCAGAGCTTCTTTTGGCGTCAAAGTGCCATCCGTTTCAATGAATATCTTCAAGCGGTTGAAATCCGTTCTGTCCCCGACGCGCATGTTGTCAACCTCATAACTCACTCGTCTTATCGGAGTGAAAATAGCATCAAGAGTTATTTGCCCGATATCAATTCGATTTTTTTCAAGTTCTTCTTTTGAAACGAAACCCAAACCTTTCTGGACAGTTATTTCCATATCAAGTTCAGCATTTTTTTCTGTAAGAGTGGCAATCAGCTGTTCCGGATTCAATATTTCTACTCCAGCCGGCAATTTTATATCGCTAGCTGTAACGTCTTTAACACCTTTAACTTTTAGTGTCAGGATTTGCGGCTCGTCGCCTATCACTTGAAATCTAATTTTCTTCAAGTGCAGAAGTATAGTAATGGCGTCCTCTTTAATCCCCGGAATAACCGAAAACTCATGGGAAATGCCGGCTATTTTGACTTTTGTCACTGCCGACCCCGGCAAAGATGAGAGAATAATTCTTCGGAGTGAATTGCCAAGCGTATGCCCGTAACCGGGATAAAGACCATCAATTTCGTAACTACCTGAAAAATCTGCCTCGGAAACAATTCTGGGTTTTGATGGTAAAACGATTGTATAATCAGACATATAAATAAATTATAAAGTTAAAAATTATAAAATTAAAGCGGATAATAATATACACTATTTAACAATTAGTAGCAAGTAGCTTGAATGCTGGCTACCAATTACTATCCTAACGGCTATAAAATTCGATAACGGCATTCAAATCAAACATATTTTCATTTTTTAAATATTGCGGTTTATTTTGTATTTCCGCCATCTTTTTTGCTGGGTCAAATTTAATCCAGGAAGGCGCATTGGTGTTTTTTAATTTTTCATCCAAGTCAATAAAGATTGGTTTTACTATGGATCGACCGGCTATTTCAATTCTATCCCCTATTTTCAAACGCATTCCGGGAGTATTTACTCTCTTGCCATTTACCGAAATATGGCCGTGTGAGACCAGTTGGCGGCTTCCTAGCCGGGTTCCGGAGAATCCGATTCTCCAGACAACGTTGTCCAAGCGTGACTCCAAAAACTCAAAAATAGTTTGGGGGACGTTAGCTTTTTTCTTTAAAAGGGCCTCTCTAACATAATTTGAAAATTGTCTTTCTGAAAGAGCGTAAGTAAATCTGGCTTTTTGTTTTTCGTTCATTTGAATACCAAATTCAGATTTCGGTTTTGAAAATCCTTTCTTTTTACCCTTTCTTTCCAAATGAAGAATGTATTTTTGAGTTTGTGTCTTCTCAAATATTGGCGCGCCCAGTCTTCTTGCTATTTTGTATTTTGGTCCTATAATCATAAAAAATAATTTCTAATTTTCAATTTCTAATTTCTAAACTAAACCCGACGCGGCTTCTTTGGTTTCGGTCCATTGTGCGGAACGGGCGTGACATCCTTTATGGAAGTAATGTTTATGCCTTTTGATATAAAACCGCGTATTCCCGACTCGCGGCCCGAGCCGACTCCTTTGACAATAACAGCCACTTCTTTCATACCCATAGTGGAAGCTTTACCGCCCACTACTTCACCAACCTTAGCGGCGGCAAATGGAGTGCCTTTTTTGGCTCCCTTAAAACCGATAGAACCGCTTGAAGAAGTGGCTAAAACATTGCCTTTGGCATCAGTTAGAATAATTTTTGTATTGTTGTATGTTGACTCCACATAAAGCCTTCCCACTTCCACTTTCTTTTTTGAGACACTTGAAACAATCGGACTTTTTGTCTCATCCACTGTTCCCTCTGTTTTTACGATTCTTTTTTTACCCATTAATTTTTATTTATTTCTTCTCGGCTATCTTGCGACCGGTACCCATTGTTTTTCTAGCGCCACGTCTTGTCCTGGCATTGGTCTTGGTTCTCTGACCTCTGGACGGTAGGCCTTTCTGATGTCGGCTACCGCGATAAGTTTTAATATCCTTCAGTCTTTTTATATTGCCGGACACTTCCCGTTTTAAATCACCCTCTATTTTAAAGCTTTCAATGACTTTTCTGATGGCATTTTCCTCGGCGATAGTGATGTCTTTCGGCTTCAGGCCATAAGCCACCTTGGCCTTGTCCAATATAGTATGAGCCAAAGGCCGACCAACACCATAAATGGCTGTCAACCCTATTTCTATGCGTTTATTTTCCGGTAATGTTATTCCGAGTATTCTCATTAATTTTCATTTAACCTTGTCTTTGTTTATGACGCGCATTCGCCTTGCAAATAACATAAACATAGCCCTTTCTGCGGACAATTTGGCATTGCGAACAAATTTTTTTTACAGAAGATTTAACTTTCATCGGTCTCTAACGGGGTTTTATCACTTTAAAAAGTGCATTAGCTAATATACACTATTTGCAAAAATTAGCAAATATTTAAGCCATAATACTTCTTATATTCTTTTGACTATCCTCCCTTTGCCCCCATATGGATCTATTTCCACCAAAACTTTGTCACCAATTAATACTCTAATACGATGCAATCTCATTTTTCCGGAAAGATAAGTTAATATTTCTTGACCACTATCATCTCTTTTTGCCTTAAAAAAAGTATTTGGTAAGGCCTCTATAACTTGAGCCTCTATTAATTCATCTTTTTCATTTTGATTTCGCATTATTTTGACCGCTAAAACAGCGGCTCTCTTATAACAAAAATATCATAACAGATATAAAAGTCTTTCGTCAAACCGTCTAACTGCTGGTATTTGTGAGGGTAACTTTTTCTGGATTTTCAGGTATAGTTTGGTTCCAAAATGGTTTGGTTTCTACCCAGGCTTCTTTTATTGTTCCATATGTGCCAATAACCGTCTTTGCCTCCTTTTTTGATAAACCCAAAAGATCGGATTTTAGTTTATTCTCATCAAACCCCCAGATAATGTTTACATTGCCTTTTAAGCTGAAAGTTACTAGTGAATCACTGCTAGGTTCTTGAGTTTCTCCAACATATTTAAAATCCAACGTTTCAAGATTATTGATTTTAACAACCTCACCTGTCACTTCGGGAGAAATTTTGGCCAATATAGCCCGAGACAACGCCCCCTTATCAAATATAACGGCACTTGCCGTCCCTTTTTTTCTCAAAATTGCGTTCTGCTTGAAAAAGGAATTTTCTGTCGCTGAATCTTCTTGAATAGTCGGCTCTAAACTATAGGAAATGCTATTTGGATACAGAATATAATTTGCTGGAATTTGAGCAATAATATCTTTAGAGAGGGAATTTTTTAAGGATGCCTCCAAATCTTTGTCGGTTGCTTGGACAAGTTCCTTGGAAACGACTTTTTGGACACCGACAAAACCGCCAGTCATTTCTGTTTTGGATCTAGCGTAAATTGAGTTAAATCGCGGGTCTCCCTTGAATCCAGGAATAGTGAAATCCTTCAATCCAACGTTATAATTTGGACCAGCCTTATCCGCTTCCACAATAACTTCAATGCTACCCGCTACCATCTTGCCGTCTTTGAGCGCTCTGCCGGGCACCGTAACCGCATTGGGCAATCTAAAGACCATGCCCTCTGGCGTTTCAAATCTGGTGGTTGCCACCAATTTTTGCGATTGGCTACTGTAGTTGTTGTATATGATAATTTTACCTTGAGCTTTTTTTGAAACCTCTTCTTCCCCCGTAGCCTCAACCGTTTTCTCTACATCTTTTGAAATAGTAACTACTTGGTAACTCAAGTCTGAAACAGAAACGTCTTTTTTTGCAGTAAAAATTTCGTCCGCGGTTTTAGTTTCTTGTTTGGGACTAACTCGTATCTCGGCACTTTTGAAAAAGGCCGAAAGGCCGAAAGCGGCCGCCAAAAAGAATACCAAAACGGAAAAGTACAATATTTTTTTGCCAGACTTTTTCGGCTGATCATAGTCATACTGGTAAGTCGGAGTTTCTGTTATTTTAGAAGGTTTATCGTCAATAACCACAGGACGGACAAAGTCGTCTTCTTTTACAGTTTCTTTTTTGATTTTTGGTAGTTTGGTATTTTTATAAGTCAAATCCTGCCCCGGTTGCAGTTCTAAACCAGCTGTTCTGTTCGGTAATATTACATTACGAATAGATTTCTTCGGAGGTATGACGTCTTGTACTATATTTTTTTTCATTCAGTTTCTATTTTAACTCCAGAAAAAATATTTGTCCACTTTATTTGTCTTGAAACAGTTTATTGTAAAAGACAGCAAGTATAGCCATAAATTCATTTACTTCCACCTCCATTTGGGTTTCATAGAAATGCGAAAGCGTTTCTTTATTTATATGGATTAAGTTCATATTTTTTCGAAATTCGGCCGTAGAATCGGTTTTTACTAAACTTAAAAAATCTTTATATATTGGGGCTACATCCGAATCAACGGTCAAATAAACAGTTGAAGGAATATTTTTTTGCGACGAAAATTCTTGAATGGCGCTTTCCAAATAAATGGACCATTCCTTCTCAACATCCAGAAGAATTGTTTGTATTTGGATTTTGGTTTTTTCGTCAAGTTTGCCTTCGGCGTATAAGTGAAGATTGGATTCGGCTATTTCAGCGGACAGATCAAGTTTCTTGGCTATTTGACGGATAATGAAATTTCTGCCTGAAGGCATGGAAATGGATTTGATGACAACATTATCTTCAACCAGCGTTAAATCCGTCACCTCGCCGGTTATGTCCATTATAATAAAATCAGAATTGGCGGAAAAAATATCTCTGACTACAATAAATGAAACAACCGGAAAAGTGTGGATAGAAACCATGTCCGCAGGAATATGGCTGTTTTTTAGTATGGCATTGTGGACGATGTCTATGGTTGACTTGCCCACAACGGACAAGCACAGGTAGGCGTCAAAATTTTTAGTTTTTCTTCCAAGGCTGTTGCTCATTTCATATCCGTTTATCTTTGTGTGAACAATGCTCTTCTCAACTATTTCAAACGATTTGTTCGGAGAATCTTCGCCAGAAAGCAATTTTTCAAAAACTTTTTTTTCTTTTTCAATAATATCGTCTAAAAAATCTTTAGTGATAAGAAAATAATTTTGTTGGACCAGATTTATGTGTTTAGTTTTTAAGGCGAACCAGGGCGAAGAAAATGTTACTAAAACTTTTTCTATTTTTTTTGCAAATGTCATTTTGCTTAAACCGTTTTTTATCAAATAGTCCAATATTTTGTTAAGCAATATTTTCATTTCAGCCGATAGTTCAGGGGCGCTTGGTTGCAGAGGTATTGAAAAAGGCACTTCCCCCGTAAAGATAAATCTCGGGATTTTGTTTTTGGTGAATAAAACTATGGCGCCGTTTATGCTCCCATTGCCTATATCAAGCAAAATAGACAGTTCATCTTCCTTCTTTCTAAAAAAAGACAAAATAGACATATAATTATTCTAACACGGCCTTTATTCTGCGAATACCTGCGGAAATCCCTTCTTCTTTTATAATTCTGAATTTTCCCAAAACCCCGGTGTTAAAAACATGAGGCCCGCCGCAAAATTCTTTTGAAACAACATTATTGTCATTATCAATAATAAAATAAATGGATACGGTGTCAGGATACTTTGCTCCAAACTCCATTTCAGCCCCGATTTTTTTGGCTTTAGTAAGTGACATTTCTTTACGGACAACAGGCAGGCCTTTGGCAATTTTATCATTAACCCACTCTTCCACTTTCTTTTTTTCTTGCTCTGTTAATTTGCGGTCGCATAAAAAATCCATACGCAGCCTTTCCTCGTTAATATTACTGCCCCTTTGCTTTATATTTTTATCCACAATCGCCTGAAGTCCGGCTAAAAGCAAATGGTGGGCTGTGTGGTGTCTTATTGTCTTATTGTTGTCATTAGCCAAACCACCTTTAAACATCCCAGCGAAAGAAGTTTGGGAGAGTTTCTGGTGTTCAGCCATTTTTGTATTAAAATCATTCAAATCGATCTTTTGACCTTTTTCTTTTGCCAGTTCTTCTATTAATTCAATTGGAAATCCATATGTGGTAAATAGGATAAATGGATTAGTGCCTTTTTTAAACTCTTTCAACCCCCTATCTAAAGTTTCTCTAAATTTCTTTTCCTCTTTACTAATCTCATCAATAACTATTCCACCATTCGCGCGAATTAGACCATACTCATTTTCGTAAATTTTTTGTATTTTCTCAATTTCATCTAAAAGAGGTTTATTTGAAAAATTTACAACTTTTCTTATAAGTCTTCTTAAAATATAACCAGGCCCAGTGTTGGCTGGTTTTACACCGTCTAGAACTAAAAATATTGAGGCTTTGATGTGATCTGCAATAATCCTTTCCTTTTTTGTTTTCTCGTTATTAAACAAATCAGTTTCATATACATCTTTTTTATTCTGAACTTGAACCAAAAGTCGTTCTAAACCCATACCGGTGTCAATACCTCTAACTGAAAGTGGTTCGTATTTTCCTTCTTTTGTTTTATAAAATTCATTGAAAACAATATTCCAAATTTCAACTCCATTTATGTAAATCTCGGTTGTCGGCCCACATGGTCCTTCATCTCCAGTCGGCCCCCAGAAATTATCAGTACGATTATGATTTTTTATTACTAATTTTGAGTCAATTTCCTGCCAAATTTCCCTTGATTCACGGTCAGCAGGAGTATTATTGTCTCCTTCAAAAACAGAAACATAATCAATCGTGAGCCCAAGCTCTTTGGTAATAAATTCATGTGCATATTGAATTGCTTCTTTCTTCCAATACCCGCCAAATGAAAAATTTCCCAGCATTTCAAAAAAAGTGAGATGAGTGTCGTCTCCAACTTCATCAATATCAGATGTTCTTAAACATTTTTGAATAGAAACCGTATTTTTTGAGCCAAAATCCTTCAGTGCATCTTTTTCTCCTGTATAGTACGGTTTAAATTGTTGCATTCCTGCGGTAGTAAACAAAACTGAAGGGTCATTTTCTGGCACAAGTGAAGCAGAAGGTATAATCTCATGTCCCTTTTTTTCAAAAAAATCTAGGAATTTTTGTCTTAGTGTATTTGAGTCCATCTTTTCACTTTTAACTTTCTACTTTCAACTAACTTATATATTTTTTCAATATTTGAAAATCATTCAAAAGAGTATCTTTATTTCCACCGGTGTAGAGAGCCACTGCCGGATGATATAGAGGAATGATGGTGGCAGATCCATATCCTGTTTTAGCCACAAATTCTTTGCCATGAAGTGCGCTTATCTGACCAACTTGAGTGCCCAGACCGAAATGATTCATTATGTAACTCATAGAATATCTCCCAAGAGTGGCAATGACTTTCGGCTGGATTATGTTTATCTGCCTATCCAAATATGGCGCGTAAAGTTTTATTTCACCTTCGGTCGGGTCCCGGTTTTCCGGCGGCCGATCTTTAACGATGTTGGTTATGTAAACATCGCTTCTATTCAGTTTAATGGATTCAAGCATGTCGTCCAAGACTTTTCCTGATTTTCCGCAAAACGGTCTGGCGGTTAAGGCCTCATTTTCACCCGGCGCTTCGCCGACAAACATAATATTGGCCACATGACTGCCTTCGCCAACCACCGGAAAATATTTGTTTTGCACTCTGTATTCATATAATGGTGACTCTTTGAAATGCAAAAGTTCATCTCTAATTTTTTTCATTTCTTCAAATCTTTCTTCAAGTGTGAGCGCCATAGGTTTAAATTAAATGTTATTTTTATAAAGTTTCTATTTCATCCAAAACTTTGGTTCTTTTGTCCTGGATTAATCCGATGGCTTCCAAAATATCCGGATTGTCCAAAATCGTCTTGCACAAAACTACGCCTTTATCCAAAAGAGCTTTCTTTTCACGTCCGTTTAAACTTACGAGACAAGTCAGTGGATGAAGTTTTGATTCTAAAATCATATCATGGAGGTTGCCGATCGGCGGATAATTCCAGCCTATCATCCTTATTCCGCCTTGGCATGAGCCGTACTCAATGGCTGTGGAGGTGAATTTGGTGTTTGTCACAAGCCATCCTTCGTCCAGATCTCTTTCACGGTCGTACTTGAATTTCATTTTTCGCAAATCGTCAAAGCGAGCCTTTATGTAAAGCGCTACTTTGAGATCAGATCTTACCCCGGCTTCGTTATGGAACTTTGCCTCAACCATAATCAGTTTCTCATCGTTCCAAGCCACCACGTCTATCTCATGTTCAACGCAAAAACCTCTGACTATTTTCCCCGTTTCAGCTTTAAAGCCTTTTTGCCTGAAAATTTCCGCCACAAAATCTTCAAACGGGAAACCGGTCGGGCCGAGTTCCATGATGGCCCTTTTGAGCGAGTATTTTATGGCTATCGGCTTCTCATCTTTATCAAGCAGTTCAAAGGCGTGCTTATATATTTGGTGAGTAGTTATATCATTCTTGCCGAAATGATCTTTTATGTGCTGGGTTATTTTTGAAACAACCAAACTGCTGGCTCCGGCTCTTTTTAACGAGGTTTCCAGCTTATTTTGATCAAATAGTTCACGACTGCCGTCGGCTTTTATGATATATAGCGGTTCTGTCATATAATTATTATTACACAAAAGCGGTATGATTGAAAGATTATTGCAAAAATTCTTAAATAAAATTTTTACCTGTTCTTAATTATTATTAGACAAAAAGATGCGGTCGTCTCGTTTTGTCTAATAACCTTAAACTCTTTTAAATTACTTTTTATTTACCTTATTAATCACTTTTTCAATTATTCCGCCACCAAGACATATATATCCGTCATATAAAACAGCAGACTGTCCGACGGCCACGCCGCTTTGCAAATTATCAAACACAATATGGTAACCATCCACCTCCTTGCATAAAGTGGAATCTTGTACAACTTGTCGATAACGGATCCGTACGGTAGTTTTTAGTGGTAATTTTGGTTCCTCTCCAATAAAATGCATATCTATTACGACTATCTCTTTTGTTGAGTAAACCTCGTTTATTTCCGATTCCTTATCTGCCACAGTGATTGTGTTTTTCTTTAAATCCTTTGAAATAACAAAAAACCTCGGATCATTTTTAGTTTTTTTAGTGATATTAATGCCATGTCTTTGACCGATGGTGTAAAAAATAGCGCCATCATGAGTTCCGACAACTTCGCCTTTTATGTTCAAAACATTTCCAGATTTGGTTTTTATAAAATGAGCCAAAAAATTCTTCAAATCTATCTTACCGATAAAACACAAACCCTGACTGTCCTTTTTTTCTGCCGTCGGCAAACCGAACTTTCTAGCCAGTTTCCTGACTTCCGTTTTGGCCATACCTCCAACTGGAAACAAAATATGCTTTAGTTGTTCTTGATTAAGTGTGTACAAAAAATAACTTTGATCTTTCTCCTTATCAGCGCTTTCTCTTAATTCGTAACTATTCGTATCATTCGTATTCATTCGTATATTTGTATGTATGCGCGCGTAGTGACCAGTGGCTATGTAATCTGCGCCTAATGCGCGCATTTTTTTCAAAAACACGCCAAACTTTACATATTTATTGCAAAAAACATCCGGATTAGGCACTCTTCCTCGACTGTATTCTCTAATCATATAATCCACCACATCTTTTTTGTACTCTTTCTCAAAATCAAAAGTCAAAAATGGCACGCCCAAAAGGGCGCAAACCCTCATGGCGCTCCGCCGCTCCTCTTTCCAATCACAAGGCAAAAAATCAGGCGACCAGACCTTCAAAAATACTCCTGTGACGTCATAACCTTCCTTTTCGAGTAATGCCAAAGCCACAGAAGAATCCACTCCCCCCGAAACTCCTACAAAAATCTTTGGCTTTTTGTTCACCTTTCTTTTATACCACAAAACCCATTAGATTTGGGAGCTTTTCTATTTGTTTAGATACAGTTCAATATTTTTCTTATGATGTTCAAATGTCGTAGCATAGTGCATATCACCGCTTTTGCTTGATATGTAATATAAATATTCTGTGCTAATCGGTGTTACCGCCGCTTTTATAGCCTGGCTTCCAGGGTTGCCAATGGGCCCTGGCGGTAGACCTCTGTATTTGTAAGTATTATAAGGGGAATCAATCTCTAGGTCGTTCACTGTCAATTCATATGTATTTTTGCCGTTTATATACAAAAAAGCCGAATCAACCTGAAGAGGCATTCTCAATTCCAATCTTTTCCAAAGTATGCCGGCGATAGTTCTTCTACTTTCAGCCGTTTTGGCTTCAAGTTCCAAAATGGAAGCCATGGTGATTATTTCATTTAGAGAATATTTTGACCCAGTAATTTCGATAATGTTTTTTATTTTTCTGTCAAAATTTTCTTTCATTAAATCCATCAGCCTGGAGAGGTCGGTTGTCGGCGAAACAAAATATGTGTCCGGGAAAAGATAACCTTCATTTTTTTTGGCTAAATCAAAAAAGGCTTTTCTGTCAAAGTTTGTGAGAACAGTCGCCAGATAGTCGGCCATTTGAAAAACATTCCAACCTTCAGGAATAGTGATTTTGACAGTTTCTATTTTAAATTTACCGGAAACCAAGCGATTGGCAAGATCTGCCGGACCTTCTGTCTTATCCAAAAGGTAATCTCCAGCCATCACTCTTTTTTCCCCTCCTAAAAGGACAACATGGACGCGTAAAATAAAAGGGTAAGAAACAACTTTTTGTTCATAAAGTGATTCAGATATTTCTTGAAGAGTTTCTCCCGGGTAAACCGTAATGACTTGACCCAACGGAAAATAGCGAGGAGTTTTGTGTAGGAAAATATAAATAAAACCTAAAACAACAAAAGCCAGAATATAAAAAATAATTTTCTTATTTATTCGTAGCCATTCGTAGATTGGTGTCATTCGTATATTTAGTATGTTTAGCTATACTGGAAGGTTGGTAGGAGCTTCAGCTTTTCTGGATTCAACTCTGGCAAAGGTCGGGGTTGCAGAAACTCCACCAGGGAAATGAAAAAGGGTGGCTATTTCCTCCGTATTCAAAACAAAAGGAGGACTTTTGTACGGTCTGTGAAAATAAGCCCGACGCTTATAGGCGTCAAGAGCTCTTTGTTTTTCCCTATTTATTCTTTTTATACTTCTGTCCTTCCAAGCTAGAAAGAAATTTCTATACTTTGGGGCAGAGCCACGAGCAGTTTTGAAGCCGTTTAAGGGAGAGTTGAAATGCATCACTCCGCCGATAAGCCCGCCAAGATAATTAAAACTAAAGACATCTTTTGGGGCAGTGTACAGAAAGCGCATCCCGACATCAAAGCCAACTTTGGAAACACTACGCTCCAAGGCTTTGATTGTAGTCGTTTCCGTGTCAGTTAAATACCGGCCAGTGCCAGGAATAGTTTTGCCATCTGCCCCGACTTCCCCCTTGGCCCTTTTAATTATGGCTTCAATTTCCGCTTGAGCGGCTTTTTTCCACTTCATGTCGGCCGGTTTGCCGGTTTTCGGATCTTTGCCGGTATTGGAATGAGCTTGGATAATAATCTGAATCCAAGCTTGATGCCCTTTTGGCAGTGTTCCCATAGCTTCAATTAGAGGTGTCAGAGGATCAATTTTAAATTCTTCTTTTGGATTTTTATCCAACTCATAATCAATGTAAGTCTTGATAGGAAAAAAATCCTTTTCTTTCAAATCAAATTCAGTGGCAAATATGGCATTAACTTCCGGGTTGTAGATTACGGATAAGGTGTAGTCGGGAACTTCAAATATTTCAATTCCAGGAAATTGGGAGTACAAATTGGCTTCAATTTGATGTTTGAAACCCTTCTTTCCCCATATAAAAAAGTGAACTTGCCCGTCAATTGAGACAATTTCTAGGGAAAACCAGGCCCTGACCGAGCCGTTCCAGTATTTCTCATACCAGTTGGCTTCACCAAACATAGTGTATAACCCGGCCACAAAAAACTCCATAGCTTGGGGAGATTTAAAAAGTTCTCTTGGCAATTTGATCTCAAGCAAAATATATTCCTGTTTGGCAAAAAACAAGGCTCTTATGTATCGCAACCACAATTCCCAAAGAATAGAGAGTAAGGCCAAAGGAAACCATACAGGAAATGTGTAGTAAAAAATCTTTAGGACAAGGATAGTGTTTGAATCTTGGAAAAAATCAATTACATATGCAGGAAACATGGGTTAATTATACTCCCGCACTAAATTTACTTCAAATGACTGCTTTTTATTTAGACCAAACTATATTTTCCGTCCTTTGATTTTTTGAAGAATTTTGAATTCTGTAGGTTGACCATTATGGTATTTTCCTTGACATATCTTTCTTTCAAAACTCTTTTGACAATTTCATCTTTTGTCATCGGGCCATGTTTTTCAATAATAGCTTTGATTACATCTCTTACCACTCCGCTCATATATCCCCATTCGGAAAGAGCGTACAAACCCCGGCCGACAAGGACAAATCTTGAATCTTTTATAAGTTCGTTGTGAGTTGTGGCCACATGGGCTTTTTTGTTGAAAAGTTCCGTAATAAGCTTGGCCACTTCCCGAAAGTGTATTGGGGAACCGTGTCTCCTAATAACTAAATAGGCGTAATCTCTCATGCCTTTGGCATTAATGTTTGACGATTTTGACTTGCCCCACTCGCCCAGAGGATTTTTATCTATCAGTTTTGAAAGGCTTAGCCATCTTTTGGCAATTTCCTGATTTTTGTATTTTTCGGAAACGTCTTTTATGTGTTCCAGGAATTTTTCTATCATATCCGATTCAAGCAAAATTTCATTGTCAGACAAAGAGGAGTAAAGCAGTCTCAATGAATTGTGGATTTTTTTAGCAAGTTCTTTGTCCACCGTCCATCTGTGCTTAAATTCATCGTCTTCTTTTTCTCTAGTAAAATCTTCCCCGACAACAAGCAAAAAGTGAATTTGATTTTGAGTGGATTTATCTTTTGATAAATGCTTGAGCAAAGTTTCCTCTCCCACAGTAGAACCCAAATTTAAAATAATTTCTCTCAACTCGTCAAAAATTTCTTTCTCTTTTGCATATTCTTTTGACTTGCGAATATTAATAAGAGAGTAGTTTTCAATTTGTCTGACTCGTTCGCGGGTAATCTTGTATTTCTTGCCGATAGCTTCAAGAGTCATCCTTTTAGTGTCGGCCCCGAGCCCGAAACGGGATGTTAAAACATCTTGTGATCTGTCTCCCAAAACTCCAAGCAACCTTTTGACCGCTTGTTTT
>MHWN01000008.1:2784-11471 GCA_001825395.1 Candidatus Zambryskibacteria bacterium RIFCSPLOWO2_02_FULL_39_26 | reverse complement strand
CTTTTGACCGCTTGTTTTGGCTTGAACGTTATAGTTAATTTATCTGTCATAATATTGTTTAAATGGGCTACTAATTTAGGTTAGACACGAAAGTCATTTATTTCTATCATCCATACCAAATTAAGTCAAGGCTTGACCTAAACCTTTTAGACCATCACAAGATTTAACAATTTATTCGGAACATAAATGATTTTTTTTATTTCTTTGCCAATTAGCCATTTATTTACATCCGGCAAGGTTCTTGCAAGTTCTAAAACCTCGGTTTCTTTGGCGCCAGTTTCAATAAGACATTCGGCTCTGACTCTGCCGTTTATTTGAACAACGATTTTCACTTCCAAATCAATCATTTTTTTTAAATCCGGTTTTGGCCATTTTTCTTCAATAATTAATTTTTTATGACCGAGCTTGCGCCAAAGTTCTTCGGTGATGTGCGGGGCAAACGGTGAAAGAATTTTTAAAAATACTTCGTATTCTTTTTTTAACACAAATTCTCTTCTCTCCATTTCCTTCAGTAATATCATCATGGCTGAAATAGCAGTGTTAAAAGCCATACTTTCAATATCATCATTGACTTTTTTTATTGTTCTATGGAAAAGTGCTTCAAATTTCTGGTCTGATTTTGATTTTTTACTGATTTTTTCCTTTAAACGCCAAAATCTCTCAAGAAACCTCAAAACTCCGAAAATATTGTCATCGTTCCAAGAAATAGCTTCCTCAAAAGGTCCCATAAACATTTCATACATGCGCAGGGTGTCGGCTCCATAAGTTTTGACGATATCATCCGGATTTATAACATTGCCTTTGGATTTTGACATTTTCTCCCCGCCTCTGGCTAAAATAAGACCATGTGAAGTTCTTTTTTTATACGGTTCGCTTGTGGTTACAACACCGATATCATACAGAAACTTATTCCAGAAACGCGAGTATAGAAGGTGCAATGTGGTATGCTCCATCCCGCCGTTGTACCAATCCACCGGCATCCAGTATTTTAATGTCTTTTGATATTTGGAAATTGGTTCGCGTAGGGTGGAGGAAATTCCTTGCATTGCATATGCAAGGTAGTACCACGAGGAGCCGGCCCAGTTGGGCATGGTGTCTGTTTCTCTTCTGGCCCTGCCCCCGCATTTTGGACACCTGGTATTGACCCAGTTTGAGATTGAAGCAAGCGGCGATTCTCCAGTGTCTGTCGGTTCGTATCTTCCAATCTTAGGCAATTTCAGAGGCAAATCTTTCTCCGATAATGGAACAATTCCGCACCTCTGGCAGTGAACCACCGGAATCGGCTCGCCCCAATATCTCTGCCTTGAAAAAATCCAATCACGAAGTTTGAATTTAACCACTTGTTTGCCAAAATCTTCAAAACCGGCTGGTTTGTAATTTTTTACAATCGGCAGATTGAATTTCTGAGCGAATTCTTCATCTCTTTTATCATCTGCCGGAACTGCCATAATGGCGCCCGTGCCATAACTCAACAACACATAATCAGCTATCCAAATTGGAATTTCTTGATTTGTTGCAGGGTTTCGGCCTTTTATCCCTTTTAACTCAACCCCTGTTTTTTCTTTGCCTTCAGATGTTCTTTCTAATTCGCTTTTATTTTTTACTATATTTATGTATTTAAGGACTTCATCCCAATTTATGATTTGAGATTTTAATTTTTGAATCAATTTATGTTCTGGAGCCAGGACTAAATATGTGGCGCCGAAAATTGTATCCGGTCTTGTGGTAAAGACTTTTATTTTAGTATCTTCTTTGTTTGAAAATTGGAAATTGGAAATTGGAAATTCTATTTCCACCCCAACCGATTTGCCTATCCAATTTTTTTGCTGAAGTTTAATTTTCTCTTGAAAATCAATCGTATCCAAATCCTTGTCCAATCTGTCGGCATAGCGGGTAATCCGCAAAAGCCACTGCTCTTTATCGCGCTTTTCTACTAGCGTCCCGCACCTTTCACAACGCCCATCAACAACCTCCTCGTTGGCTAAACCGATCTTGTCTTTCGGACACCAGTTTATGGCAATTTTGGCCTTGTAGGCCAAATCGTGTTTCAGAAACTGCAAAAACATCCACTGGGTCCATTTATAGTAATTTGGGTCAGTAGTGTTCACCTCTCGGGACCAATCAAATGACATACCCAATTCCTTAAACTGCTTTCTGAAAATGTCCGTATTGGTTTTGGTGACTTTGAATGGAGAAATTCCGGTTTTAATGGCGTAATTTTCTGTCGGCAAGCCGAAAGCATCCCAACCGATCGGGTATAGCACGTTGAATCCCTCCATTCGCCTCTTGCGCGAAATTATATCCATGGCCGTATAACCGCGGACGTGACCGGTATGAAGGCCATCACCGGACGGATATGGAAACTCCATCAGTGAATAGAATTTTTTACCCTTATTTTTTGCTTGAAAAATTTTCTTTTTCTCCCAGAGCAATTGCCATTTTTTCTCAATCAAACGATGATTGTACTCCTGATTTTTTTTCTCAGCCATATCTAACAATACTACCTAAAAAATCACTCCGTTGCAAAATTATTTCTATCTTGCGGGAATTGGTTTGCTGTATGTGTTAGGATTTATTGTTTGAGTAAAACAATATCTTCCTGCTTGGTGATTCCAGGAAACATTGCCATACATATATACTTGCGACAATGCCTTGTCTGAAGCCTTATTAAATTCTGCGCAAAGCTCGTATTTTAGATCGGAAATTTTTTTATATTCGTAAGACTTCTGTGTTTGAGAATCAACTTTTGAAAAATAATAATTCAAATCTAAACTATCCAAAGCAGTTGGAAGCGCACCACTTATGGTATAGTGATTTTCAACAGCACCTTTTATATTTGCCAAATCAGATATTTTTTGGTCGTCATACTTATAAAGTCTTTGTGTCCTAGGAGAACCCAAAACCGAAAAGCCCCAAACTATTGAACCGATTGCAACAATAAATGCAAAACTTCTCCAGAAATTTCTAGAAGTTCCGGTTAATTTGCCCTTTATATCCGAAATGTAGTACATAAATACGCTTCCAACCACCACAATTATTGCCAGAACTTTCAATAAAAAGCCGGCGGTCAACTCCTGCCCGTCAATAAAATAGTACAAAACTGTAACCAAATCCCCAGCCACTACCGCCCCAGCGATGAAAACCGTCAGGTATGTCAAAAATTTATGAATTCCAGAATTTTTTCTCTCCTCGTTCATATTCCTGCCGATGTACCACATAAGATAAATGAAAATTGGGAAAAGTATTACAAGAATAGCCACAGGCCAGGAGATTGACTGGCTGCCGAAATATTGATAACTGTTGCCGATTTTCGGATAGGCTCTGTTGATTACTGTGAAAAGCAAGTTCAAAAGACTAATAACTAAAGTATATAAAGCCACTGTGGCGGCAACATCAAGAAAAAAATCTTTGGTTCTATTTCTTTGTGATTCCATATTATTATTTAAAATTTATTAATTAAAATTTAAAATTATACTATCATACTATTATACCACTATTTCTCCATCTCAATCATCTCTGATTTTAAAATTTTTTCAACTTCACTTAGTGCCTTTTCATACTCTGTCCATTCTATGACATAATCAGAGGATCTGGAAGTTCTTTCGGAAGTCCAATTTATTATGCTATTTTTCCAATCTACAATTTGCATTTCCGCCTCTAATTTATCCAGAGCATAAGCATATTTACCCTCTAAAGTGGCATGAGTTTTTTTTAATTTTGTGCCGGCATATTCTGTCCAAAGCGATATACACTCGTTCATTGATGATTCTGGTAAATCTTTAAAAATAATTCCGGCCGCCACTTTTTCCCTTTCATATTTATCCTTGTAAGCCCTTATATCAAAGGCATGACCTCCTGCGCCGCCATGGCTCCTCATCGGAGAATAATCGTTAGCTATTAATTCTACAATATCGTGCACTAAAATCATTTTTAAAGTCTTTCCCAGATCGGGCTTCTGTTCAAGGTAAGGATGGTAAAGAACGGCCATGAGCGCCATTCGATAGGAGTGTTCGGCCACACTATCCCATCTGTCAATATTTGCATTTTCCCAACCAGGCATATTTTTAAAACGAAGTTGTTTTTTTAAATTTGCCATTGTATGCAGAAACTTTGTTATTTTAGTTATATCGGTATTCATAAATATACTCAAATTGTAACATTTTATTAGATTTTGAATTCAATGACATCGCCGTCTTTAACTACATACTCTTTTCCTTCTGTCCGAACCAAACCTTTTTCACGAGCGGCGACGTAAGAGTCGGACTTAATCAGGTCGTCACAGTGCACCACTTCAGCTCGGATGAATTTGTCCTTAAAATCCGTGTGGATAGCAGTTCCGGCTACCGGCGCTGTAGAGCCTTTGACTATGGTCCAAGCTCGGCTTTCGTCTGCGCCGGTTGTAAAGTAAGTGATCAAATTTAAAGTTTCGTAGCTTTTCTTTATTAAATCATCCAAACCCCTACCCGAACGATCTTCTTGTCGGTCGGGTTTTTTAAAATCGCCAAAAACTGGGTCAATGATGACGTAGTCTCCTGGTATTTTTTCTTTAATATCTAATTTATTTGTACTTGCCTCTGAAGTGTTTAGCGCGTACAAAATCGGTTTCATTGTAAGCAAATGTATGGAGGCCAAAATCTCCTTTTCCACGAGGTCAAGTTTAATGGACGATATTAGTTTTCCTGCTTCTAGACTTTTAACCACTTTTTCTAAAACTTCATTTTCCAAAACGGCGGTTTTGTCCCCTCTTTTGACATCCTTGACAATATTGACCAATCTTTTGGTTACAGTTTGCAAATCAGCCAGAATTAATTCCAAATTTATGACTTCAATATCGGAAAGTGGGTCAATTTTATTGTGAACGTGTATGACATCTTTGTCTTCAAAAACTCGAACAACTTCAAGAATCGCATCCACTTCGCGAATGTTTGTAAGAAATTTATTGCCCAAGCCTTCGCCAACCGACGCCCCTTTGACAAGTCCGGCGATATCCACGAACTCCACCACTGCCGGAATTGTTTTGACTGACTTACTCAAACGGCTTAACTCATTGAGCCGTTTATCTGGCACGGGTACAATCCCGACGGAAGGATCAATTGTGCAAAACGGATAATTTTCGGCCGGTACCGATTTTTTTGTCAAGGCATTAAAAAGTGTCGATTTTCCGACATTAGGTAATCCTACAATGCCTATACTCAGTGCGTGACTAGACATGTTTTTTTATTTACCTAACCACTCTTTTCTGTCTATTCCAGATTGTCGAATAATACCTGACATTGTTCTTGGTTTAATAGATTCTTTTCCATGAAATGGAACGCAAACTTGCTTTAGAGAACTACTCACATGACCTACGTAGTAGTAATGACTACCGTCAGTATAATTGAGCCTAAAACTTCTTTCTTTAAGAAAATGTTCAACGTCACTAAATGTCCAGTTAAAAATTCCACGAGGCATTACACTTGAGCAAAACCAAACATATTTATCTCATAGGGAGACTTGATTGGCTTAGGAGAATTAAGAACTGACCACAATTTTTCGTACTCTGGATCTGCTTTCTGATTTAATGGATTAAATCTAGCACCTTTTAGTTTCTTCAGAGACATGACATATCCTCCAACAGCTTGGAGTAGATTAAAATATGCAAGTTTTGGATCATTACTTGATTCAACAATATTGAACTCTAAAGCAACAGCATACCAAGTATCGCCGTCTCGAAAAACTATGTGTCTAAACTTACCTTTTTGTGGCGTATTCATAGTTAATCTAGTATATATTATGAAAATGAATATATCAAGAAATGTTTAATCTACAGATATTCACAAAATGATCCAATTTTAGTTTATTTTCTTAGTACTTAATTTTCCTAGTGACCAAATAATAAAATCTACTACTTTTATATCAGACATTTTATTTTCAGTTACATCAAACTTTTCTCTAAATTTTAAAATTAATTTTTTGAGTTGTCCTTCTTGTAAAAAACATGAGTATGTATCTTTTAAAAACTCGTATATTTCCAAACAAGATTTGATTTTTTCTTCCTTACTTCCGTCCGTTCTTCTCCTCTTGTAAAATACCCTTAAAATTTTTGCATCAGAAATTGGACTATTATTATCTATTGCATGTAACAGTTTTGTAGCAAAACTAAACTGAATTGTATTTTGTCCCCTTTGGTTAGAGACTTCGTATAATTCATCTAAAATCTTTTCTAAGTCTATTTCTTTATCAGCGAATAATTCAAAATACCTCTCTTTTAATTTATCACCTAATCCCGCCCTGTCTAGTCCATAATATGACCTAAAAACAAACTGAAACAAATTATTATTTTTAATATTTCCTTTTTTATATTCGTTTTTTAAAAATAGATAAACAGAAATGCTTTCCTTACCTATATTTTTTAATATTTCATCTTCTTTACTTAAAATTTCTTCGACTACTTTTGAATAAATCCCTTTTTTCATATAATGATCAATTCCAGCAAATTTCCACCTTTTCTCCTATTTTTTCACTCAGATAATCTTCTACATCTACAAGATCTCCAATTCTATCAATCAAACCAAGTTTTTTTGCTTGTTCGCCCAATACAGAAGAACCATCTGCCAAGCTAGAGACTTTTTCAACTGATAAATTTCTATTCTGTGCAACTGCTTTGATAAAATTACTATGAATTATTTTTAAGTCTCTCATTATTAGATTTTTTTCTTCGTCTGTAAGTGTTCTGTCTGGATTTCCTGACTCTTTGTATTTACCAGAAAAAAGCTCAACATAATTTAATCCTTCTTTTGCATTTTTACCTACATTGTCTAGATATGAAAAAGTAACTCCTATACTACCTATATCAGAGTTCTTTGAGGCGAATATGATGTTCGCACCTGTAGAAGCCCAATAAGCGGCTGATGTACCCATTTGTCGGATAACTGCGACTGTGGGCTTACTGGAAGTCTTTAATAAGTGGGCTATTTCTTCTCCTGCAACTGGAGATCCACCACCAGAATCTACTTCTAATACTATGGCTTTAATGTCTGGATTTTTGATTGCTTTCTTTATGTAATACGAAATATAATCTGCTGGAACAACATCTGAGAGATCTAGGGGTTCTTTTTGTGGAATGTAGGTCGTGAGCTGTCCGTGTAAATTAACACCAGCCACATTACAGTCTGCATTTTCATAACTTTCGTCGGAAGAGGGTTCGTTGGAATATTCAGAACCTACTGTGTCAGCTACTTTTATATATTTTTCATACAAAGAATAACTAGCAACATTAAGAGAAAGATAGACAACAACAAAAACAGATATCAAAATAGCGTAGCCAATGTATCTTTTAAAAACCCCCGCTATCTTTTTTGTAATGTATTTTATTCTGTCCATTTTATAGATTAACTATTTTTGTTTTCCAATCAGCGGGATAATGGATTACTTCTTTTGTAGAGTTATTTCTAATGGTAATAGACTTTGCCTCATAAGCTGCATTAAAAAGTTCTTCATTTTTCAAAAGTGTGATTCTCGCGTACATGGCCCCAATTTTATCAAGAAGTAAAACATAGACTACCAATACAATAACTGCAAAAATCCCATTTATAAAACCATACTTTATAAATACAAAGATTGAAAAGACTACAAGTAGCGGTGTTACCCAATTAAGTAATTTTCCAACAACAGTTCTTCTATCCCAAAAAGTATTCGCGTGATTTTTATTAACCCCAATTGTAATTTTTCGGGCTTTTTCCAACTCTGCTATTTTTTGAAATTCTGTAGTCATGTTTATACTAAGCATTATACACCTAATTACTCTTGAACCTTTCTAAACACCCAGCTTTCCCCTTTCTTAAAGCCATAGTCTGTTCCCCTTCGAAGCGGTGGGGGTAGTTTTACCTTAAACTCAAATGGAATTTGCTTTAAGTACAGGTTATTACTGAGATTAAGTCGTGTTGTGTCTTGAGGGTTCCTATGGATAATGACATATTTTTTTGTTTATAATGCCTATTTTCAGACAAAGTTCAAGGCTCGTAACCCCTAGGTTACGAGCCTTCTTGAAATCACAGGTCGGCTCAATTCTCTCTTCTGAACTCCGGGCTGTATAGACGGTTTTTCCTGAATTCTTTATGCAACTTGTAGCAAACCTGAAGCCAGATTGGCAAACGCACTGACATAGTCATGAGTAATCTGGCCCTTGTAGTATCGCTACAAAAGTGAGCCGCCTTGTAGTAAAACGAGTGACCGAGTTTGTCGTAGTAGTGAATGTTCACTTTTCTGCTAACCTGGCCACGAAAGAAACCAGCCAAGAGCAAAACTTGCGAACCGGCAATCTCCAAAATCTCCGAGTTTTCCATTCTACCAAGACTGGAATGGCAATCCGATAAAACGAAGGCCTCATGAACTTCGGAAAGACTGGCTGCAGGTGGAACAAATTCACTGCTGCCCTGCGGTGCGGAGAAATAAACAAGAGGAAAATCTTCAATTTCTCCGCGGGAGGTCTGGGCGTAGTTTGCCAAAACTTCTGCCACATACAGAACTTCGGTTTTTGAAACTCTGCTCTTTGGGACCAAGAAAAGCAACTCATCAAAAAAGAACTGAAGTGTTTTTGGTGAGTCGTATCCATCTACCAATCGAAACCTCTCCACAAGCACCTCTCAATCTAACTTTGATATTATTAAATTGTGTAATGTAAGTCAATCAATAAACTTTCTTTCCTT
>MHWN01000008.1:0-2713 GCA_001825395.1 Candidatus Zambryskibacteria bacterium RIFCSPLOWO2_02_FULL_39_26 | reverse complement strand
GAAGTGCTCAAGGTCTTGCGAAAGTCTAATAGACTTTCTCACCCCATTTGTAGAATTGGCTAACCCACTTTGTCCTGTTCTCTGGCGTGATTTTTTTCATTGGTCCGCATTTTTTCATCTTAGTGTGAAATCCGGCAAACCACAAAATTCCATCTTGTATTTCATTGGTGTTGTCTCCGAAAAGAAACCGAGCCATTAAGGGCGGCGAATCAGAGGTCACAAAAACCCGAGCGGTTCTGCCTTTAAGTAGCCTCACCCAGCCGATTCCGCTAGGTAAAAATTTGTAGGCAAAGCCCGGAAGCCAGGCTCTGTCAAAAAGACCTTTTAATAAAGCTGGCATAGTTGACCACCAAGAAGGATAGATAATGACTAAATGCTCACACCACTTGATATCCTGCTGAAATTTTATGAGATCGGGTTCAAGTTCTTGGATAAACCTATAGCCGTGATGGAGAATAGGGTCAAATTTCATCTCCCCTAGATTAATTTCTCTGACTTGGTGTCCGGAGTTTCTTGCCCCTTGGGTATAGGCCGAGCCAAATTCTCGGCACATGCTGACTGTATCAGGATGTCCAATAAGAACAAAAATCTTTTTAGATTGCATCGTAAATAATTCTACCAGTTATAATTTTTGCAGTCCATCTGTTTCCATTTTGGAAAAATATGCTACAATCAAAAAATGAAACATTTCCTAAAAAACAGACCAAAAACACCGTCCGGGCGGGAAAGCTCTTCGTCTGGAATGAAATGGAAAGTTATCGTTTCATTGTTCATTCTATCTTTTGGAAGTTTTGTGGGGATGTTTTTTTATTATGGCTTTGACCCAGGCCTCTTGGCTTCTTTGTCTTTTTATCAGAACTTGGCCAATCCTTCCGTGAGAATAGTTAGAATTCAAGAAGGCCTGCGCAAGGAGGAAATTGCCGACATTATGGCCCAAAAATTGAATTGGGACGAGAAGACCAAACTTGAATTTGTCAATGCTCACTTGGCTTTAAACAGCCCAAACCTTGAAGGACGGTACTTTCCTAAAACCTATTTAATTCAAAAGGATGAAGATCCATTGGGCGTAACCGCGGTCATGCTTAGAGAATTTTCCAAAGAAAATGGAAAGGTTAAAAAACCGAAATCTACTCAAGTTATAAATCAAGACACCGCCTTAAAGATTGCTTCCATCGTCCAAAGGGAGGCTGCAGGTAAAAGCGACATGAAATTGATTTCCGGAATAATCTGGAATCGTCTTTTCAATGGAATGAAACTTCAGATTGACGCTACCTTGCAATATGCCAAGGGTTCGGAAGAAGAGGGCTGGTGGCAAAAAGTGGAACCGGAGGATAAAAATATTGAATCCTATTACAATACTTATATGTACACCGGGCTTCCGCCGTCGCCTATCGCCAATCCCGGGCTTTCTGCCATTGATGCCGCTTACAATCCGCAAAAAACCAGTTGCCTATTTTACCTTCACGACAAAAAAAGAAAAATTCATTGTTCAAAAACTTACGAGGAACATAAAAAGAATATAGACAGGTATTATTAAAAATCACTCATAAAATAATTTTCAGAGACCGCATAAACTCTGCTGAGTTTTGCTTGTCTCGACTCTCTAAGAAAACAATCTCCTTGATACGTAGACCTCTCGCAAACTCGCTTCACTCAAACAGTGCTCCGGGCTAACTTCATCTTCGTCGTTGTTTTCTAAATCGTCTGCGAAGTCTCTGAAAATTGTTTTACTCGTTCAGGTGTTTACGACATTTTGAAAATAGTTTATTTAGATGGTTGTCTCAACTGTTGCCCTCTCTCGCAATGATGCAATGAAGGCGTTGACTAGTATTTGCTGTTTGTCGGCAATGATTTGCTGTTTGATTTGGTCAACAACATCTTTGTATGCAGGAGCGTTGGCTTGGGTCTTAACATTCGTATCATAAAATGTTTTTGCTTCCTCATCTGTTACTGTGGCTGTGCTTATATCAATATTTTGCAGAAGATATGCCTGAATGGCCAACTGCTTGGCAATGTTTGCCCTAAACTGAGCCTCGGTCTGACCTGCTCCAGCTAGCTGGGCCTTTAATTGGTCTGCCCCCCCGGCTTCCGTTAGAAGACGCTGAAATTGTGTTTCCACATCTGTATCCGCCACTGTTATCCCCGCTTTAGTTACTCCTTGAAGAACCAGCTCGTTGTTTATAAGGTCGTTTAAAACTTGGGTTTTAATCTGCGCTAAATTATCTGCGTTTTCAGTATCAACTCCTTGAGTTTTGAGGGAAGCAATAACTGAAGCAAGTTGAGTGTCAAAAGCTGACTGCCCAATTGCCGTTCCGTTGACTGTTGCCACGCTTGGCGCAACTAATGGCTTATTCTTATATCCCCAAAAACCGAGAGCGGCCGCTCCGCCAAGAACCAAGACTAACGCTCCAATCGATACTATTTTTTCTTTTGTCATTAGTTTTTTATTAATGTTTGATAACTTATTTATTATATCGGGATTCTATAATAAGCATGGGCAAAAAGCAAATTTTAAAAAACTTTTTGACTGTTTGCTTTCCAGCGCTTGTATAAATGATAGGCGGAGGCAAGATACAAAAGTCCTACAATGACAAATACCAACCTGTTTGACAATATGGACATACCGATATTTTGGCCAAAAACGACAACCAGTCCGAGGTTAATGCCGGAAACAATCATCACAAAAAAGGCTCCTAGGTCTTTTTTGTCATTA
>MHWN01000007.1 GCA_001825395.1 Candidatus Zambryskibacteria bacterium RIFCSPLOWO2_02_FULL_39_26 | reverse complement strand
CAGGAGTCGAACCTGCAAGAGCTTTCGCTCGCTCGCTTTCCAAGCGAGTACCTTACCATTCGGTACACCCTTCCATTTAATTTTAGGACTTTTAAAATATAATATAGCATATTTTAATAATACACCGACTCCTTCCTGTATCTAAACTTTTATCCTAAAAATCATACCATAATCTCGCGATCGTAAGATAAAGGTATGATTTAAATATTGAGGTTTCTGAAAACATCTATATTAGATTAAATTAGATTAGATTAAATTTCCTCTTTAAATCTAGTTCACTATCTATTGATGTGGCCTCAATAAAACGTACAAATCTGCGAATATTATAAAACTCCACTATATAGTCGATCTCTTTATCACATGGAAATGGTGTAACAAAAACGGATTTTTGAAATTCATAAAATTCGAGTCGTTTAAGTTGGTAACGTAAAGAATCACGAATCTTCCTCAGCTTCTCAGGAATATCAAATATTACAATCCTCCACTTCTTGTCCCAGACCCCCTTTCTTAATTTCATTTCTTCTAAATTGAAGGTTAAAGCTAATTTTTTACCTTCTTTTGTCAAAATAAAAGTTATTGTTCCATCCTTATTTGTTCGTTGATCAATAAGCTGCGACTTGTAAAGCGAAACGATTGCTCTATATAGAGCTCTTTTTTCTATTTCTCGCCAATTTTTTGCAACTTCTTCGATAATTTTTAGATATCTGCGTGGTGATCGAGTCAAGGATAGAGCGATTCCAGCCTGTAATAATAAAATAATTTTTTTGTGAACTACTCCGTGCTTTTCAATTTTTGAAAAATTACTTTTATTCATTTTGTTCATACTATAATATATCATCATACCATATAAATACGATCGTTGGAAAATGGCATGATTTATTATGACATGCTCTGATATACTATTTTTCCCAATTACATATCACTCTGACTACTATACAGAAAGAGGAGTGTTTTTATCACTCCTCTTCGAGAAAATCCCTAGGCTCGAAACAAACTTCACCGATAAGTGTTGTCTGAAACGGATCGTATTCTGCCCAAGCAATACCTTTTTCTCCGGTGAGCATCCGCGGAAGCCAGAATGGATCTGCGGGCATGAGCTTTTCTTGGGTAATTTGTGAGATCAGATACCATCTCGGATTTTTCATTTCGTCTGTTGAAATGATATCACCAGTCCATTTCTTCGTACTATACACATGCACGATGCAAACAAATACCACACCGTCGCTTTTATGGTTTTTGAAATGGACAATCCCTATTTTCTCCAATTCGTTTTCGTTGACTTTTGCACCACCTGTTTCTTCAAAAAACTCACGTGCTGCGCTTGCACGGATTGATTCGCCTTGGTCAACTCCCCCGCCCCAGCCATTGAGACATCCTGCACCGATTTTTCTAGTCTTCGTGGCGAGTAAAACCTCACTATCTCGCACTGGATAAACCAGAGTTGCGAGATACAGCGTTTTTTCCTCTGGTTTATCCATATTGCCTCCGTAAGATATACTACTCTGTAATCATAGAAAAAGCCACTGCTTTGTTGCGGCCGGAATTCTTGGCTTTGTACAATGCCAAATCGGCGTTTTTTAAAAGTCCGGCACAATTTGCTCCCGGGAAATTCTCGGCAACGCCGATACTTATTGTCACTTTCAAATCTTTTAGTGAATTGAATCGAAGTGATTCAATCTTCTTTCTTATATTATGAGCTTTTTCTTTGGCATCTAATTCATTTGCTCCTAAAAGTAACGCGACCATCTCCTCACCACCCCAGCGAGCGACTGTATCGCCTTCACGCAAACTCCCGGAAACAATTTCGGCCACTTTTTTCAATACCCTGTCGCCAACTTCGTGTCCGTAAGTGTCATTTATTTTTTTAAAATGGTCTATATCAATAAAAAGCACGCTTAAATGTTTGAAACCGAACCACTCTTTTCTTTTTCCAGCTTCAAAGTTGGCGATCGCGGAAAGATAAGTGTTGCATTCCTCTTCAAAAAAAGCTCGTGTCTTAAGAGAAGTAAGGTGGTCGTGAATAAGATCTTTCTCCAATTCATGGATTTCTTTTTCTAACTCTTTTATTTTTTCTTTATCATCCATTGTCAGTAATTATACACTACCATCTACCGGACGAACCTCCTCCGCCGGACGAACCGCCTCCGAATCCACCAAAACCTCCGCCACCTCCAAATCCTCCCCCGCCGATCCACCATGGATAGTGCCTACCGGATATTTTTCTGTTCTGATAAGTTTTTGAAACAAGATAATCAAATCCTAACCCTAAAAAGATAAGGACAATAAATAAAATTATTGATGGAATTAAAGACAATAATCCAATAATCCACACAACAACGCCCAAAACTCCTCCGACCACACCTCCGCCCCACCAAGATTTTGATCTAGCCAGTATGGCTCCAATCCATTGAAGTAAAATGAAGGCCAAAATAAATAAAAACTGCCAATTTTTCGGAGTACCTGA
This sequence comes from Candidatus Zambryskibacteria bacterium RIFCSPLOWO2_02_FULL_39_26, assembly GCA_001825395.1. GTDB lineage: Bacteria > Patescibacteriota > Minisyncoccia > Phycocordibacterales > DATDWN01 > C7867-006. The sequence continues at coordinate 26,118 of MHWN01000007.1, read as the reverse complement.
ATAATTCTCCGGCACAATATTATTTCCACTCAAGGCTTCTATTATTTTATCCACTGCTCTGTTTATACCTCCATAATAATCTCCAGACTGAAATGCTGGAGTGATAATGTCTTGCTGAATATAAGAAGTGCCGACGTCGGTCAAATCGCCTTCAACTCCATATCCTGTGTGTATTCTAGTTTGTCTATCGGTAAGCGAGATGAGAAGCAACACGCCATTATTTTTATCCTTTTTTCCAATTCCCCATTTAGTGAATATCTCCTGCGCAACATTTTCAATGGTGTCACCGTCAAGTGATGGGACAATGACAACGGCAATTTCGTTTGAAGTGTTTTTTTCAAAAGCGGAAATTTTAGCCTCAAGACTGGTAATTTGTTCAACCGACAAAATTCCGGCATAATCAATAACAAAAGCTGTCGGACCTGTCTCTGGCGCAGTAAAAGCCATGACAAAAAAAGGAAATAATAGATTGATTATTACAAAATTTTTTAATAATCTTTGCATCGCATCTAAAAATCTCGTCGAGTCATGTTTTGAAGAGAGACTAGTGAGCGCGACGGCGCGAACTCAAGCAAAACTCTAGCAAGAATTTATGCGTGTCTCTCTGAAAAATATGACAAGTAAGAGATTTTGATTAGAATTGTACCGCTGGCACTTGCTGGTTTTCTTCCGGCACATCAAAGTATGCTCGTTCTTCTATGCCAAAGAGACCAGCAATAAGCGATGTTGGAAATCTTTTTACATTTGTATCAAATACCCGAACTAATTCATTGTATTTCATTCTCTCAACCGAAATCCTGTTTTCCGCTCCTTCAAGCGATATGATAAGGTCTCTGTAAGCTTGGCTGGACTGCAAGTCCGGATAATTTTCGGCAATTACCAAAAGTCTGCCTAAAGCCCCCTCAACCTGTGTGGCAGCCTTGGCTTTTTCATCAGCTGTGGTCGCTCCGGAATATCGTGTGCGAGCTTCGGTTATATCGCCAAAGACCGCTTGTTCCTGTTTTGCTACACCCTTGACGGTATTTACAATGTTCGGGATAAGATCAAAACGCCTTTGGTACTGATTCTCCACTTGAGCCCACTGGGCTATGATTTGCTCCCCTTGAGTAATAAAAGTATTGTATTTTGAAACGCCCCATAGAGCCAAAATAACAATAATACCAATCACAATAATCCATTTCATATTTCTCTGAAAAAAGTTTTGTTGCTCCATAAATATATTCAAATTAAGTTTATACATAGCAATTATATCACATTTTATAAAATGATGAAGTCCGCGACAGACTTGCTTATTTTTGAGGTTCTGGTAAGATATAATCCAATATGAGTATTACTGGAATTGTTCCGTATGTTCAAATAGTGTTATCTCTCCTACTTATGGGAGGCATACTCCTACAGCAGTCGGAAGCCGGGCTTGGAGCAGGTTTTGGTGGTGGAGATAGTTTTGGAGGAGGGACACACACTAAAAGAGGAGCGGAAAGGACTATTTTTATCGCTACCATTGTTATTGCCATTATTTTTGCTATAATTTCTTTTTCGGTCTTCTATTCGTCTAGATTCTAAATAATTTTTAGTGAATTTTTAATGTTTAATTTTTAAGATCAAATATTTAATATTAAGTAAAAAATATAAAATTAAAGAGTAAAAATTACTGTTTAAAGTCAATATTGCTGTGGATAAAGAATCTCTAAAGTCTCTAGTTAAAAAAGAATGGCACATTCCTTTTGAAGGAAAAATAATGCGGGTCATTCAAAGATTTACCCTTACAGAAAAGGTTATCTTTTTGTTTTTTGCAGGACTGCTTATTATAAGCGGGCTCTCCCTTTTATACCAAGTCAACAAAACGTTTCTGGTTGAGGTTCCCGATTATGGAGGCAGACTTGTTGAGGGAGTTATCGGCTCGCCTCGTTTTATTAACCCCATTTTAGCTTCAAGTGACATTGATAAGGACCTTACCAGTCTTGTATACTCCGGACTTCTTCGGATTGACTCACAGGGAGAGCTTGTTCCGGATTTGGCAGAAAGTTACATAATCTCTCCGGACGGCTTAATTTATACATTTATTCTCAAGGATAATTTGTATTTTCAAGACGGTGCCAAACTAACAGCCGATGATGTCATTTTCACTGTAGAGAAAGCTCAAGACCAATTTCTTAAAAGTCCCCGGGAAGCCAATTGGAGCGGGGTTGTCGTCCAAAAAATAAACGATAAAGAAATCTCTTTCACCCTAAAACAGTCATACTCGCCATTCATCCAAAGCGCCACACTCGGAATTTTACCAAGACATTTGTGGAAAGATGCCAGCATTGAAGAATTTCCTTTCAGCCAATTCAATGTCAAGCCGGTCGGTTCCGGACCTTACCAGATTGACTCTCTGTCTTATACTGGAAGTGGCTTGCCGGGACAGTATAACCTTAAATCATTTGATAAATATGCCATAGGTAAGCCATATATTACCAACCTGACCGTTATAACCTATCAGAATGAAAAAGACCTTGTGAGCGCTTACAAAAATGGCAATATAGACAGTCTTCATAGTATCTCGCCAAAGGAGTTGCCAGACTTAAAATCAAAAGGAGGAAAAATTCTCCTTTCTCCGCTTCCGCGTATTTTTGCGGTATTTTTCAATCAAAATATGGCGCCGATTTTTGTTTTCAAGGAAGTCAGGCAGGCCTTGGACGTGGCCACGGACAAGCAAGCCATAGTGGATAATATTTTGGGAGGATTTGGCCAAGCCATAGACGGACCCTTACCTCTTAAAACTATAACCGATCAAAATGCAAATACCCTTTCAGAAGAAGAGCGAACGGAAAAGGCCAAAGAGATACTTAAAGCAAAGGGCTGGGTCCAGAACACCGATGGTATTTTTGAAAAAAAGGATAAAAAATCTACAACCGTTTTGGCCTTTTCTATTTCCACCGGTAGCGCTCCTGAACTTAAAGAAACCGCACTTATCTTGCAAAAACAGTGGGAGAAAATCGGAGCTAAGGTGGAAGTGAAAATCTTTGACATTGGAGATCTCAACCAAAATATAATAAAAACTCGTAAATACGACGCTCTTCTTTTTGGAGAAATAATCGGCAATGATTTGGATTTATATCCGTTTTGGCATTCATCGCAACGAAACAGCCCAGGGCTTAACATTGCCATGTACGCCAACTTGAAAGTGGACAAGATTTTGGACAACTTGAGAAAAACTAAAGACCCAAATGATCAAAAAATAGAGCTTTCAAATTTCAACAAAGAGATTGCAAACGATATCCCGGCAGTCTTTACCTATTCTCCTTATTTCATATACGTCATCCCTGAAAAAGTGCAAAATGTGAAACTTGGAACACTGACCAACCCGTCGGAAAGATTCAGTAATATAAACAAGTGGTATATAGAAACCAATAATATTTGGAAATTCTTTTCTAAAAATTAATCTAAATAAAAAATATGCACAACCAAGCGGAACCGAAAAGTAGGGATTCCTCGTCCTATAGTGGCCGTGGGCATGGAGGTCTAAAATCCAAGGTATATCCTAAAAAATCGTTCTCAAGGAGGGATATGCCATTCAAAATAGCTAAAAAAAGTGATGATGTCATCCCTCCGATTGGGGATAATATCCGCATTATTCCCTTGGGAGGAGTGGAAGAAATCGGAAAAAATATGACAATGATTCAATATAAAAATGACATCATTGTTATTGATATGGGTTTTATGTTTAAAGATGACGACACTCCCGGCATTGATTACATTCTTCCAAACACCAAATACCTTGAAGACAACAAGGAAAAAATAAGAGCGGTTTTTATAACTCACGGACACTTAGATCACATAGGCGGCATTCCTTACATCATGGATCGCATAGGCAATCCCCCGCTTTACACCAGGAGTCTGACTAGCATCATGATTCGTAAAAGACAAGAAGAATTTCCTCACTTACCCGAGCTCAATATTAAAGTCATAGAAAAAGAAGACATCATCACTGTGGGAAATTTGAAAGTCAGGTTTTTTGCCGTAACTCACACCATACCCGATTCAATGGGACTGATAATAGACACGCCTTACGGCTCTATCGTCACACCGGGAGATGTAAAACTTGATCATGTGGATGGAGTGCCAACAGAAGCCGAGCAAAAGGAGTTCGGCCGATTCAAAAACGAAAAAGTTTTGCTTCTGATGATGGATTCAACAAATGTTGATAACCCGGGATTTTCCACTCCCGAGAGAGTAGTCCATGAAAACTTGGATAACATTATTAAAAATACCAAAGGACGCCTGATAATCGGCACTTTCGCTTCACAGCTGGAACGGGTCATGAAAATCATAATGATTGCCGAAAAATACGGAAAGAAAATCGTGGTGGAAGGCCGGAGCATGAAAACTAATATAGAAATAGTCATACAGATGGGAATGCTTAAGGCCAAACCGGAAACAATCATTACTACGGCTGAAATGGAAAATTATCCGCCGGATCGCATCGTGGTTTTGGCCACCGGCGCCCAAGGTGATGAATTCGCCGCTCTGATGAGAATGTCAAACAAAACTCATAAATATTTCCGGGTCACGCCCAGAGACACAGTTCTTTTGTCATCTTCCATAATTCCTGGAAATGAAAAGGCTGTTCAGAAATTGAAAGACAACTTGGCCAGGCAAGGAGCAAAAATCATCCACTATAGGACTTCCGACGTTTATATCCATTCCACCGGACATGGAAACCGCGGCGAACTTGAATGGATTCACAAAAAAATCGGAGCGAAGTTTTTTATGCCGATGCATGGGAACCACTATATGTTAAGAGTTCACGAGGATTTGGCTCAATCGGTAATCAGCATGCCCAAGGAAAATATTATCGTTCCGGATAACGGCACTATTTTGGAAATTCAAGACGGTGGCAATAAATTTGTCAAACTAAAAGAACAAGCCCCGGGTAGCGCCATGATGGTTGACGGATTTTCTATCGGCAATGTTCAGGAAATGGTCATACGGGACAGAAAAATGCTGGCTCAAGATGGGATTTTCCTTATCGTCGTAAGCATAAACACCAAAACCGGCAAACTGAAGAAATCACCGGATATTATTTCTCGCGGCTTTGTTTACTTACGCGAATCCCAAGACCTCTTAAACCAGGCCAGACTAATAATTAAAAAAACAGTTGAAGAGACTACCAGAGGGATGAACCCCATAAACTTTGACTATGTCAAATCTACACTTGCGGATGATATAGGTAGATTTTTATTTCAAAAAACAGCCAAGAAACCGATAGTTATACCGGTAATTTTGGGAGTATAAAAAATTTAAAATGTAAATATCAAAAATCAAAATTGCTTGATTTGTGAATTTTTAGTCCGTTATTGTCATTTTACATTTTGATTTTTTAATTTTAAACTTATACGATGGATAAAATACTCTTGCCCTTTAAACAGGGCAGATTGCTCAACACCCTTTTTCTGTCAAATGTTTTTTTGGCGTTGCATTACGCTCTGATAATATATATAAACTCGTCATACCTTTCCAATTTTTTCTCTGAAACCCAAGTCTCTTCACTATATATAATCGCTTCAATTGTTAACACCATCCTTCTTTTGGTGGCTTCCAGAATTTTGGAAAAAATCGGCAATTATAAGTTTATCGCGTACGGAATCGGGTTGGAATTTTTGGCTTTGGTTGGACTGACCGTGTCACTCTCCCCCTTTCTGATTGGCCTCTATTTCCTCGTTCATACTGTAGTTATATCGCTTTTATTATTTGGCTTTGATTTATTCATTGAAGACTTTACCAAAGACGAATCGGAAACCGGTAGCATCAGGGCAACCTATTTGACCATAACCAATCTCACTCTTGTTTTGGCTCCAGCATTAGTAGCCATATTGTTAGTCAGCAATCATTACCAAAATGTATATATTCTCTCATCTATTTTACTTATTCCTTTATACTTTTTGGTCAAAAGATATAAAAACGTAAAGATTGACCAAATAAGGCATATTTATATAAAAGAAACTTTGTCCGAATATATAAAGGATAAAAATTTATTTAATGTTTTTATAACTCAATTTCTGCTTCAAGCATTTTACGCTTTTATGATAGTTTACACGCCGATATATCTGGAAAGCCGTATCGGTTTTTCCTGGCCGGAAATAGGGGCTATGTTTACCATCATGCTTTTGCCTTTTATTCTTTTTGAATTGCCGGTGGGCGAATTGGCTGATTTGAAATATGGCGAAAAAGAATTTCTGACAATTGGTTTTATAATTATGGGTCTATCCACTCTTTTTATCAGTTTTATTACCGTAAAAGTATTTTGGATTTGGGCTACCGTCTTATTTATTACACGTATTGGAGCCAGTTTTGTAGAAATTAGCAGTGACAGTTATTTTTTCAAACAAGTGGACAAAGAAAAAACCGACGTTATAAGCTTTTTCCGCGTTTCCAGACCGCTTTCTTTTATCATAACTCCGGTACTGGCCACAATAATGCTCCAATTTATTCCCTTTCAGTATACATTCATAATCATCGGCTCAATTATGATATTGGGCACTCACTATTCCCTCTCACTTAAAGACACGAAGTAGAGCTCCGGAAATTATTTGGTCAGAGCCTGGAGCAAGGCCTTTAGAGACATGGAAGCGACATCTATGACGGAGTCGGCCCCGCCATAATACATATATATTGTGTCGCCTCTGACTGCCGCCCCGCACGGAAAAACCACATAGTCCACCTGTCCTTCCACTTCATAAGCCTCTCTCGGTTCAAAAAGAGCATCGGTCGTTCGGGATAAAACTTTGGTTGGGTCTTTCAAGTCCAAAAGAACCGCCCCGATTCTATATCTGGACCTTTTGGAAACACCATGATAGAGAAGGATCCAGCCTTTGGAAGTTTTAATCGGCGGCACGGACACCCCGACTTTCAAAGCGTCCCACATCCCCGGTCTCGGGCTGAGAATTAAAATATTTTTGAAATTGTTTCTTTCTTTAAACTCCGGGGTTTCTCCGAAATCAACACAAATTGAATTGTTTATTCTGTGAAAGAGGAGGTATTTGCCGTTAATTTTTTCCGGATGGAGGCAGCCGTCTTTATCATCCACCCCGTCGGCCGTGACCAAAACGGGCTTGCTCCAATTCCAATTCCTTTTTTGGAAATCTTTCTGACTGATATGGGTTTGGGCCACAGATGGAGGATTTAGGCCATTATATGCCGTATAACACATATATATTGTGCTGCCGATTTTTGTAATTCTTGGATCCTCACAGCCGGAATTCCCGCCCGGCACTTTTTTTTCTTCAAACCACTCTCTTGGAGTATAAACCGGATCAGGAGAAATATAGGAAATTGAAGTTCCGTCCAGACTCTCGGCATAACCTAAAACAGAAGTGTTGTCGCTACTCATAGCCCTGTATAACAACCTAATTTTTCCATCCAAATCAATTACGCCCGGGTTAAAAACAGCTTTAGCTTCCCATGATTTTTCCTTTCTAGAAGAAATTAAAGCGCCTTCTGTTTGGCGGAGAAAACCAATTTCTTTGTAAGGAAATTTCATTGAAGCCAGCAGTGGAGCGAGCGGGACACTTGCTGTGGCAATAGTGGTATCTGTCGCTCCATAATATATAAACAGTCTGTCTGAAATAATCTCTGCCCCACTGGGAAATATGACATTTGGCACAGTGCCGTATTTTTCATAAACTTCTTCCGGTGTTAAAAGGGCTCCGCGAGTTTTACCGATAACGTTCCTGGGATTTTTTAAATCCAACAGTACAGCTTCCACAGTGAATATTTTTTCAGGGGACAGATAATTATGAACATTTGAATAAACCACAAGCCAACCGTCTTTGGTTTTCAGAGGGCATGAACCAACTTCCAAATGCTCGTCGTCAAACTTTGGAATGTCTAATGTATTCTTATCTAAATCGGCATACCATTTATCCCAATACTTTTTTGACCACATATCTTCCAATTCGGAAAATTCAGCTATTGAGATATGTGACGGAGGTTTATCAGAGTTGGCAGTGAGAATAGCCAGATATTTTCCATTTATTTTCTCGGGAAATAGCGTCATGGCCTTGGCATTAAACGGCGTAATCTGGTGCTTTTCGTAGATAGTCTTTAAATCATTACTTATTGCCAACCCCACCTTTATACCAGAAGAACTGAAAGGGTAGGACGAAAGAGCCGTGTAAAAACAAAAATATTTTCCATCAATTTTTGTCACTCTGGGATCTTCACAGCCAAACTTTTCCCAAGAATATTCCGGCATAATGAATACTTCCCTATCTTTAAATTTGAAGCCATTTCTACTGACCGCCTTGCAAATAACTGAAAGTGAAAAATTTCCATTTTCAAATTTTTCTGGAGTAGATTGGGCTCTATATAACATGTATATTTGATTACCCACTCTAACTGGATTGCCGTTGAAAACAGAATAATTTTCAAAGGTGGAGTTTATTTCCGGTCTTAGTATTGGGTTATCCTTAAATCTTCTTACAACGTACATATTTTCTATGATTTATACCCGACTTAAAACTTTATTAAGCTCATAGCAATCGGGTTCACCGGTTTTCAAATAATTCAAAAATTCTGGAAGCGGAGTGGTGGCAATACAAACTACTCGGTCTCCTCCTCCGTAATAAATTCTAAGCTCTCCATCTTTAATGACGGCGCCTGAAGCGTATATAACGCCCGGTTTGCCTTTATTTTCGTAATGCATATCCGGACAGAGAATCGAATGTTTGCTTCTGTATAAAATTTTGGACGGCTCATTTATATCGAGGATCATTGCTCCAAGTTTATATTTATGAGGCTCTTGTATGCCATGGGCGTGATAAAACAGAAGCCAGCCCAAATCCGTCTTTAATGGAGGAGGCCCGGCTCCTCTTAAAATATTATCCCAGGAATCCGGAGGACCGGGCTGTGGCCCAGCCGGCCGCGGACTTTTTATATAACCTTGAAAATCGTTGATGCTGTCGATGTAATCAACCAAAATTTCCGGAGCAATGCCGTGCAGTATGGCAAATTTATTATTTATTTTTTCCGGAAAAAGAACCCAATTCTTATGGACTTCTCCTTCCGGTGAAATAAGTTTTGGGTTTCGCCACTTCCATTTGCCAGCCTTGAAATCCTCCACCCTTATTGAAGTAATAGCCACTCTGACGGAATTCCAGCCTTCAAAAGCCACATATGACATATAAATATCCCCATCGATTTTGACTACTCTGGGATCCTCTGACCCTCCCCAACCGCCGCCGGAAGTGTAGTAAGCCGGATGAATACCGATTGGTTCTGTTGTTAATCTAGCATCCGGGAAACCCAGCCCAAAAGAAGGTTCAAAAACCGGGTGCGGCAATCTTTTATCAAAATGCATTCCGTCCTTGCTGTAAGCATAACCAATTCGTGAAATACCATCACTGCCAAGAGCCCGGTAAAAAAGATGCAATCCATCCTCGTCTTGAAATACCGCCGGATTAAATGTGCCCATTACTTCCCAATCGTGTTGTGTTCTCGGTTCAATGACGGGATTTTTTTCAAATCTTTCCAAAATGGCATATTGGTAAATGTCCGTGTCCTTGAAAAGTGATGGGAAGGAAGACAAAATTAAATCCCCCCCACTTGTGGTCCAGTACACCAAAAAACTATTTTGAAAATAGACAAAGCCGATCGGGATAATTTTGTCACTTTTTGTATTTAACTCCACAACTCCCTGCCAAAGAGGGGCTTCCGATCTCCAAATAATTCGCTTTGGGTCCTTATTGTCAAAAAGTATCCCTCCAATCTGAAGCAGGGTTTGCCAGTCTTTGCAAATGGAAGCCTCATATATAACCAACAGCCCGTCTTTTGTATCAAGCGATCCGATAATGGATATATGCTCGCTATCAAACATGCCTTGCCTTGATGTGAACAACAATGAATGACTCTCTTTCCAAACCGTTAGTGTTCTGGTTTGCTGGCATTTAGAAAATAAGCCGTCTTTGTAAAGTATGAAAAGGTCCAGTAGCTTGTCATAGACAACAGTGGCTTGATTTGAGTCGCCGCGAATAACTTCCGATTTAACTGTCCAAGCATACAAATCTTTTGATTTGGCAATGACAAAAATATCTTTATCTCTGGTTTTCCCGGCTCTGACATAAGTCATGATAAAACTGGTAGGCGTCCCGGATAAAGAGAAATTTGAGCAAGTTTCTATTTTTTCCTTTTTTCTTGGAGAGATTTTTATCTCCACTTGCCGCTTATCTCCGGAAAAATTCAAACCATCGGTGCTCCACGACAAAAAAAGATGATTGCCGGTTTTTTTAAGAGTTTTTTCCAATAAACAAACTCCGCCGTTGACGGAAACCACCGCAAGCGGAATACCTTCCGTATTTTTTAACTTTTTTGGTTTAGAAATCTTTTTTCCCATTTAATCTATTATATTTATCTTCAATCCTAACGATATCGTCTTCATCAAAAAACCCTTTTGATATTTCCAAAACCGTAACATCATCTTTTGGCGCAGAAATTCTATGATACATTTGCGGTTCAATAATAAATTCATCACCCTCCTTCGGATTTTCCACTTTATGGTCAATTATGATTTGAGGATTACCTTTAATTATCTTCCAAAATTCCTGCCTATGAGTATGATATTGCAGACTAAATTCCTCTCCTTTTTTTATATGCAAAATTTTTACCGTTGACGGTTCGTTATTTGTGAAAACAGTAAACGACCCCCACGGTCTTTCGGTAGTTTTTGGATTCATGCCGAAATTTTAACACATAAAAAGCCTTTTGTATCAAGTAATATGCACAAAAATACTCGTACCCGGAAACTCCGTAGGAAATTCCTATGGAGTTGGATAATAAACTCAATCTAGAAGCGATAATATCTTCTGCATAAGGTTATCAGCAGGCAAAAATTGACCTTCTAGGGGAACAAAAAAACTGCCATTGACCCTGGTTTTATCCGCCGATACTGAAATTCCGCTCTTTTTTAACAACTCCGTGTCATTGTAGTTATCCCCCATTGCCATAACATTTTTTTTCTTCAATTTAAAAATTTTCATTGTCTGTCTAAGTCCAAGAGCTTTGGTTTGTTGATTTTTAACTCCCACGTCGTAAGCTTCTCCATTCCAAACAGTGTAAAGATTGGGGTCTTTTGACACAATTTCTTCAATTTCCGGAATTTTTTCGGTGCAGTGAATGGTTATAATAAATTCCTTTGGTTCAAATCCTTTAATTTTTTTGTTTATAATTTGTTTTAATTTTGGAAATATATCATTCAGGTACTCGAAACTATTTATATGCTGATAAATCTTTCCTTTGTGCCAAGTAGCACTACCATTTTCATAAGTCAGAACAACAAATGGCAAAACTTTTCTAAACATCTCCTGCAACATATAAAGTCCCCTACCAGAGCTAATATTTATCAAAAATCCTTTTTTACTTAGTTGTTTGATTTGTTCTATTTCTTTACTTTCAATAATTTTTGTTTCTAGGGTTGTTGTATTTCCAATTTGTTTTATTTTAGTTCCTCTGGGAACAATCACACCATCAACATCAAAAACAATCATTTTGATTTCTTTTAGGTCATCTTTTGTCATTTCATGCAGAGATTTCATTTATATTATATATTTATGGTATGCTATTATTGTATTATTGTAACATGACAAATAAAATAATAAACTTTTTTGACAAACTTGAAGATAAAATAAGAGGCAAATTAAGCCATTATCCGCTAGTTTATGCATTCCTTGGCGGTATTGGTATGGTTCTTTTTTGGCGCGGGGTTTGGCATACTGCAGACTTTTTGTCAGCTGTGGTTCTAAGTAACGAGCCCTTTACTTTTGAAAGTTTACTTGACGGACCGTTATCTCTAGTTATCGGAGGAGGAATGCTTCTTATAACCGGAGTATTTGTTTCAGGATTTATCGGAAGCCGTTTAATTATATCTGGACTTTCTGGAGAGAAAAAACTGGCTGAAAAAACAAAAGATGAAATAATTACTGAAGAGGACCAGATAATGGGATTGAAAAAAAGCTTGGATAAGGTTGGGGAGGAAATAGTAAAAATTAAATCAGAAATAAAAAAACATCACCATGACAAATAAAAGGTATTTTGATGATTACAACGTTTGGACTAGTGTTCCGATTATAAAAATGCCGATAAAGTTAAAAATAAACGACACGGCAATGGAATTTTTGACATGTATTAATTATAACAAATTAAACATCTCTCAAGCTATCCTTCAAAACATCTGCCAATATCACGGGCAGTTTTTCGGCTTGCTCTGCCAAGTACGCTGTCGGAGCATATGTGGTTATGGCAGATTTGCCGTCCTTTGTAATTCCCACCCCAGCAGCCACTATTCCGAAATCGCGTAGCTCTTTCAAAACTCTTTGCACACGAGCTTTATCATTACTATCTCCATCAGTAAAAACTACAACTATTTTTTTCAACTCCCCTTCTTTGATTTTCCTTTTAGCTTCATCATCCAAACCAGCCATTATTTGTTCAAGAGGAACAAAATCAGTTGTTTCGCCTGGAGCAGAAGATATTTTGGTCATAACATCAATTCTTTCTTTTTCACCAAGTTCTTTCGACATTGGTTTTAAAGGAGTTCCATCTTCATCACTTTGTTGGAAAGCATAAATCTCCGACCTGACTTCTAAAGGCTTGCTCAAATTAATTGTCTCCTCCTCTGTGCGGTCAGCAAATTCTTTCAATGCTTCCATTAAAAACACGGTCGCTTTTCTTTGTTCAACCAGTTTACTTTGAGGATTCGTCATAGAACTAGACCTGTCACAGATTAAAGTAATTTCCACTTCACCAAACCTATTACCAGGTCGTTCCTTAACTTCAAGTGTCTCCCAAACTTTTGGCTCAAAATTCCCAGCTTTACTATCCGCCACAAGTTGAGCCGGATCAGCTAGGTCTTCACCCTCCTCTACTGGATAACGTGGCGCATGTTTCGGTTTTAAACGTTTGGCAATAATACGCTCAATAAGTACTCGTAACTCCTCCACAATAGTTTCGTTTGTTTCTGGGTTAGTTATCTTCCCAAGCTCATCTACTATTTTCCTATATCTTTGCAAATCCTCTTTTTTAACTCCGATTTTTTCCGCATATTCCGTATCGGCTTTTTGAAGCGGGTCTTCTTTAACATTTTTCTTCCATTCTTTGAAAGCTTTCTTGATTTCTTCTATCGGCACGGCATTCGGTACTCTTTCCCGCGCGCGATCATAAGCTTCTTTGAAAACCTCGTTTGGATCAGGATTCCTCTCTCCTTCTTCTGGTTTTTCTCTCTTTCCGTTAGCACTTTCAGGCTTGTCGTTTTTTTTATCATTTTTTACTTTTTTTGGTTTATTTTTACCTTCTTGCGGTTTCTCTCCACTTTTTCCAGATTGACCCTCACCATCTTTTGGTTTTTTCTTTTCATCTTCCATGTCCTTGTCAAGCAAATCTTTAACCATAGGCCAGAGAAATCTATCTTGCAGCCGAATACGCAAAGACATTGGGGTTTCCGGATCTGCTATGATATCAACAAGTCGAGTGCCATCTTTAGCTTTAACAGCTTTTAGTTCTTCCAGTTTTTCTCTGACCTCTGGAGCAACAGTGTATATATCGTCAAATCCGCGAAGCTCGTGAAGCGCGTATGAAAACTGAACATGTCGCGGTTCGGCTGTAAGGTTTGTATTTTTAAAAAAATTATTCTTATATAAATCATCTTCAGTCTGCGCCCAACTTGAGTTTGTTTTCTCCACAACAGTAGAGTTGACCTGAACATCCGCCATATGATTATCCATAAGGTTATAGGCCCCAGATTTTTCTATTCGATTTATATATTTCTCAAAAACTTTCTCTCCACCACTTTCAGCAAGTATTTGTTTCTTTTGAAGAAAATGTATTATTTCGTGAAGCGTTGCAAATGTCGTCTGTGTTTCAGCCAATCCAAGAGATTGATAAAACTTTGAATTAACATATATCGTGTTAGTTTCCAAATCAAAAGCAAAAGTATCAAGACCTGGAGGGGCAGGGGCAAACTGTATTCTTCCTCGCGCCACTTGTTCAAAAATATCTCGATTCCTCTCTACAAACTCAACAGCTTCTTGGTGTTTGTTACCAACTATCTCCAATTTATCAGGAGAGGCATCGCCTTTTTGCTCTGTAATATTTTCAATTCCCATATTCTAAATTATTATTTGTTTTATAATAGTAGCAAAAAAATCTCTCATGTATTCTTTTGAAACAACATCTCTTATCCATTGTATTGGTTCATCTTCCAAATCATCTATATAAAGTAATTGTTCTAAAAAAAGTCTGTCCGTAAATAACCCTTTATACTTATTTTTTGCATCTGTAATAGTCCCTTCAAGATCAAATAGTTTTCTGGAAAAAATTTCATATAAATCAATATAATCTTTTAATGATTGTCTTCTGCCGAGTGCGTAAGCTTTCATTGAAGCTATATCACGCACAGAGGCAAGAGGGATAATTTTGTTAAATATTTTAGGGCTTACTAAAGAAAACGGGTAGTGGAGAAAGGTTACTTTAACACCATCCAATATAATCGTTAGTTCATCTTTTGTTTTTATAATCGGAGTAACTGTGCCAAAAACTTTTTCAACTTCTGATAAAAGTGTTTTTTTTATAGGATTGGAAGAAAAAAAATCCAGGTCAACTGATGTTCTATGTCCAATCTGTAGAGCTAAAGCTGTTCCGCCAGCAAGATAAAAACCCTCTAAAAAGGCGCATTTCTCCCATACAATTTTGGTATTATTGTTTAGTGCTTCTATGTGCATAGTTCCAATTATTAAATCCAAAAATCGTCTCCACTAGAAGGCGTGTTTTAGGACGGATTTCTGTCACTGGCACAATAGATAATATACCTTTAATTTCACTGTCTCCATAAAATGACCTGATCCATTTCCAATGTTCAATAGAACCGTAACCAATAGCTTGAATGATAATAGTTTTTTCCATTTTTACAGGGTCACATTTTTCAAAATCGTAAGACCACAGTAGGGGTTTGAATATTAAAGGAAGTTTCATGCTTATATTATATCATAAATCACAGGAAATACTAAGAAGGGCCCTTTTGACCTTTATAGATAAATTATAAGCATTGCCATATTGCAAAAGACCGAGATAAGAAGTAATAACGCCGGTTTTGGGGTTATTTTTGATATTTCTCCGCATTCTAACTTTAGTTTTATTTCGTAATACTCGGTACTTTGGAAAATGCACCCAGCCGAGAAAATCCACTCCTCTTGCCAGGGTTTTTATAAAGACTTTGTCCGGATGTATTTCAAATCTCAATTCCTTTTCCAAAAATTCCTTTACTTGTTCCAATAAAAACTCCAGTTTTGCCTTGCTTTGAGAAAAAACAGTAAAATCATCGGCGTAACGAATATATTTTGAAATTTTAACTTCACGCTTAATCCAAAAATCAAACTTGTGGAGATAGATGTTTATAAAAAGTTGTGATGTTAAATTACCTAAAGGAATTCCCACTTTTCCCATATCAGCTATAGCGTATATGTGGGAGGAAAAGCTATCGATGATATTGCAAACAACAGAGAAGGTGTGATTGCATTTTATGTGTTCACCTAGAATATTTTTTAAGATATTGTGGTCGACAGAGGCAAAACATTTTCGTATATCACATTTTAAAACCCAGACTGTTCTGCTAAAATTTCTACTCTCTTTCCCTCCAAAAAATTCGAACTGTTTCAAAGCTCTATGTGTTCCCTTTCCCTCCCTACAGGAATACGAATCAAAAATAAATTTGGAATCAAAATACGGATACAATGCCCTATAAATGGCGTGATGCACCACTCTATCTCGGACGGAAGCCTTGTGAATATCTCGGGGCTTGGGGTCAGACACTTTGAAGTGAAAATAACCGCCGTGTTTGTAATTCCCAAACATAATGTCAGAATTAAGAGACATAAGATTCTCCACCAAACGACTTTTGAATTCAGCTACATCCGGCTTAAATTTTTTTCCTCTTTCAAATTCTTTAAAACTCTTAAAAAGACTCTTGAGGGAAAATATTTCTTCAAAACTTGGAATATTCATGATATAATCTTATCTTAACATATTACAACACAAATTATGACTTTAAGTGCCCCCCCCCCCGCAATTATCAGGTATTATGGCAAAACTCTTGTCAGTATATGCCGAGTGGAATACACTCATCCGTCATATCCCCAAGATACGGCGATACTCTCTGGGTGTAAAAATAGACATCCTTTTTAGTGATATCATAGAATTAGTCTCTCTTGCCCAATTTTCATCAAAAGAACTGCGAAGAGAAACGTTGCAAAAAGCTATCACAAAAAATGATTGTTTGAAATTTATGTTATATGTAATGCTTGAGCTAAAAGGCATTGAGGAAAAACATTTTTTCTCTTTAGCTCCAAGAATGGAAGAAGTTGGTAAACTACTTTACAGTTGGAAAATGCAAAATAAACCCCCACAATAACTTTGAGATAGTGCAATGATGTCAAAGTTATTGTGGGGGTAAATAGAAAACCATCCTTCACCTCTAGAGGTGGGGGATGGAAAAAGAGTAAAAGTGTCGAGGAGAACAACACGGTAGTTGCCGTTCCAGTCGCTACCCAACCAATTGCCGTTCCGGTTGAAACCGGAGGAATTGCCGTTGGCATACAGGACGTTCCAGTTGCCATCAGAGTTGCGGAAGAGTCACAAACCTCCACCTCCTAATTTGAGTGTGAAAAACTGTCCAAACCACCACTCTAAAGAAGCCTAACTAATTACAGAGTTGAATATTATTTGGCATAACAATGCCTTAATTTTTCACACAGACTTATTGTCTTTTTTTTGACCCAAACGGTTCACACTATACAAAACAGATATTTTAAAATATCTCCAGTGTATATTCCGGATACCGCTAGTCTCATATCGTGGAGTAAGAGTAGGATTATAAAATCCCACCGACACCCTGATATTCACGATAGTCATTCTATCATACAACATCATAAATTTTTTGCGAATACCAAAAGACTCACAAAAATTCAAGATTTAAAACCAAAGCAAGATATCAAAATTCAAAAAACAATCAATTCTCGAGGAGAACAACACGGTCGCGGCCGTCCCAGTCGCTCCCCAACCAAGGGCCGCGCCGGCCGAAACCGGAGGAAGCGCCGCGGGCATACAGGACGCCCCAGCCGCCACCAGAGCCGCGGAAGAGAGACCCGAAAAAGAAGTGGTAGTTTCCATCTTTTAAAGAATCTGGAGCCTTATCGGGATTTTCACATATGTACTTGTAGTATTCTAAACCAGGGATTTTGTATTCATCTCCGTATTCTGATTTTATGTATTCTGCCACTTCTGATAATTTCTTGCCATTCATGCTAGCTGGAAGCTCTATTACTTTTATCTGATTTTTCGCGATACTGTCCCAGTTAATATTTATCGTATCAGGATTGACTAAAAACTCGCCGTATTTTGTTGGGTCTGTTTCATTCATTTTTGCTGAATAATCCGTACTTGCCGGATGGGAGATAATGTCCTTCCACTTTATAGTATCGAGCTTGTCCTGTTTTACGCCCCAACCTTTGTATGTGTCAAGAAGGAATTGGGTTAAGGGAGTGTCTATGGATTCAGGTGATTCAGGAACCTCCTTTTCTTTATCATTAGCATCTTCTCCGAGCAAACCGCTAGCCACATCTTTTATTTTTTTACCTCTGGTTTCAAACGGATCAAGTTTGGATATTTCAGTAAGAGTATTGCGGACCTCTTTGCCTGATTTAGCTCGCAGTTCCTCCAGCCCTTTTGCGTCTGTTCTTCCAGCTTTGTCAAAATCCAGAGTTTTAGCTGGCAATCCGAGCTCTTTTTCTGACAGAGTACGAAGAAAACCTTTGGAAGCTAGAATTTTGGCGGCCAAAACACGATCTTTCAATGGATAATAATCGAAAGTAAGTGTAGTTTGTAACCTTTTATCTATGAATTCTGTAAAGGACAATTTACCCTTTACTCGACTCTTTTCTACTAGCCATCTTTCCAAGATATCTTCTATTGATCCCTGCGTCATTACTAATGCCTCAAGACTTTGCTTCTTACCAGAAGCATCCAATGTGCCAGTCTGTATTGCTGTATCCTGGGATAATTCATCGGTGTATCCCATCTGTATTTCAGCCATAGCTTCACATAGTTTTGGTAGAGTAACATCCAAGTCGTGGATGGACATATCAACTGAACCGTCTTGATTCATTAAACGTGACAGTATAATATCATAGGACTCTTCTTTGGATGTGTAATTTATCTTTAAATTGTTTTGCTCAAATTGTCTGGCCATTTGTTGAGGTATGGGTTTTTTCTCAGGATGTTTTGGACTTCGAAGGTTGGCGGTGAAAATTATTTGAAAACCCGGTTTAAGAGTAACTCTGCCATTGCCCTCTATATCAAATTCATCACCAATTTTTTTAAGCATGGCAAGTTTTAAAAAATCCATCTGATCGGACTCTAAAGAGTTAAACTCATCAAAGATGATAACTTTACCTTGACTCATTGCTCTTGCTAGTGGACCGTATATATCTACAGTAATAGGTTGCCCCTTTTCCAAAACAATACTCCTTCTGCTCAATATATTCCCAACTTTAGTCTGTGGATTGCAAGAGACTGTTTCGGCTGACCTTCCAGTAAAATACTTTGCCGCATACAATGCCAGAGAAGTCTTGCCCGTCCCAGTAGGACCATGGAGAAATATAGGTTTGCCTGTAAGTAACCGTACAGCTATTTCCTCCAGTTGTTTCTCAACTGACGGAGTTTTAGCGATATGACCTTCCTTATGTAAATCCTCTTTATAAGACACGAGTTTGTGGGCGCGGACAGCAAGAGGATTCTCTCTTTTTTTCTCTTCAAACGCTTCTTCTAGGGAACTTTTTTCTTTCCCAACTGTTGTAAGAATTGAATCCAGAGTTTTCGCGTAAGGGTCGTTCTTTTTTCTATGAAGAAGAGTCATCTTAAAATTGACAGTGTCTTCCAGTTTCGTTGAAAGAGCATCGATTTCTGGGAACTCTGGAATTTCTTTGTCTATTTTCGTACGATCCAACCATAAAGAACTCTCTGCTTTTTCTTTATCAGCTTTTAGACGTTCCTTAGCTTTGGTTTTATCTTTCCCTCTTTCAGCTTTAAATAGTTTGGCTTTTTCGTGAGCTTCTTCCAAAGCAATCTCAATCTGATCTTGAAAAGCTTCTGGTGTTTCTTTCTTAATTTTTCTTAGACCTGCTCTTTCTCTTGCCACCTCGTGGAAATTTATGTCCTCTGGAATAGGGTTCGGAGTGCTTTCTTTCATGATGCATATTATAGCATTAAATAAAATTCTATCAAAATGACCTAGCCAAAGTTCCGATTATAAAAATGCCGATAAAGTTAAAAATAAACGACACGGCAATGAACAATGGCACTTTTATTTTTGAAACGCCGAACAGACTGATGGCAAGCTCGTCGGGAAAGGGGGAAGCTAAAATGATGCCGCCGAGAAAAAAGGTAAGCCACTTAAAGTAACGCAAACGAAACAAAGTTTTAATCCTTTTCCAAGATGAATCATGCTTTAAAAGTTCTACCAAATGTTCGGATAACCTGTCTCGGATAAATTTAAAAATAATGAGGTCTCCTAAAACCGCGCCAAGAGCGCCGAAAAGGGCGGTTGGTACCACTGTATTGATTTTGGCCAGCTCTCCTAAGGTGACGATAGCCGGGACAGTGGTAAAAATGGAAGTGAAAAATATCCCGGCAATAAAACTGCCAAGCAGTTTTAACTCCACCGTTGTATCCAGAATCCTTGATATCGTATCAGTTTCAACCAAAACGAAGGCAATTAAAACACTAATGACAATAATGCTTATATCCTGCATTAGAAAACCGTCCCGATTGTGAGGTTTCATATATTTTAATTAGGACACTCTGTAAACTGGCAGTCTGGTCCCGTTCTGCCGACACTAGAGCCATCCGGACAAATTTTTGCGTCAGCCGGACAAAAAACCAGGTTTTGAGTATTGGCATCTTTGGAAGCGCCATAAGAGATAAATAAAACAAAAGCAATCAAGAACAGAACGATAATATCTCTAGTTTTCATCCCGTAATTATATCACAAAAAACAGACAAGATTAGCGACTGCCGTGCAACTTTTTGGATAATTTAGCCAGATGGATATTTCTCTCCTCAGCAAAACCGTTTGAATCAAAACCGTGTCGGGCAATCATAAGAGCGGCGTGGTGAGCCCCTAAATGGTGTGGCATAACTACATACGAGGCCCCAACGGCATAAAGTTCCTCGGCGTCAGAAACTTTGTGAGCCAACACTACTATTGTTCCTTTTGGATTGCTTTTGCGATAAATTTTCACCAAAAGAAGATTTATTTTGTGTTCTGGAATAGTGGAAACTATCAGTTTTGCATTTGAAAATCCAATTTCTTGTAAAAATTCAATGTCTTCAGCATCACCGTATCTGAACGGTATATTCTCCGCTTGAAGTAATTTTACTGACTGCGGATTATAATCAACAACAATATAGTTTGTGCTAACTTTCTCGGCAACAGAAACAAATTCATGTCCGACCCTGTCATAACCGAAAATAATGATGTCGGGATTGTCTTCCCCTACCGTCGGTTCTCGATGATGGTGTTTGCGAATTGAAAGAAGTTTTAAAATTCCTTTGACTTTGAAATAAATCGGATCGGCATACATAATTAAATATGTAGAACAAGCAATTGTAATTATTCCAACCAAAGTCACGAGTGATACTACAGACTGGGTTATGTGCCCTAATGAAAACCCTAAAGCAACAAGTATGAGGGAAAATTCACTTATTTGGGCAACAGTCAGACCGGCCATAAATGAAGTTTTGTTTCGATAGCCCAGTAGATTCATCAATATAAATACAATGAACGGATTACCGATGAGAACAAAAAGAGAAAGAATGATTGCCGGCAAAAGTATTGTATTAAATTGACTCAAAACCATTTGGGCTCCGAGGAGAATGAAGAAAATTAAAATAAAAAAGTCTCGAAGTGGCTTCATCCGAGCGCTTATCTCATAGGCAAAAGGAGAAACAGCCAGCATCACTCCGGCGATGAGCGCCCCTATTTCAATTGAAAATCCAATAACATAAAACAACGAGGAAAGTCCCAGCCCCCAGGCAATTGAGAAAATGAAAAGAACTTCTTGGTTTGCGCCAACAAAAGAAACGACTTTTGGTAAGATATATTTACTAATAAAATAAAGTAAAAATGATACTAATCCTCCATAAACAAAAAGGTAAAGTAGTTCTGAAGTCACTGCTCCAACTGTTACTGCCAATGTTGTAACCGAACCAATGGCAGTTACCAGAAGAAGAATAATTGTTGCCACTAAATCCTGTACCAGAAGAAAACCAATTGAAATTTTACCGTAAAGTTTGCCCGCATCTCCCCTGTCGATAAGAAGTTTCAAAATTATGATAGTACTGCTGAATGTAAGCGCTATAGCTGTATAAAGCGAACCAGAAATATCAAGACCTAATGAGTAAATAATGAAATATCCAATAAATGAAGTAAAAATAACTTGGCCGATTCCGGTAACAAACGAGATTTTTCCAACTTCCCGAACAATAT
The DNA here is from genome assembly GCA_001825395.1 of Candidatus Zambryskibacteria bacterium RIFCSPLOWO2_02_FULL_39_26. Classification (GTDB taxonomy): domain Bacteria; phylum Patescibacteriota; class Minisyncoccia; order Phycocordibacterales; family DATDWN01; genus C7867-006. Next base: position 4,550 of record MHWN01000007.1, on the reverse strand, counting down.
CCGGATTTAAGGTTAAACCAACAATGAAAAGAAGGATTGATATCCCGATTTTGGAAAAAAGCTCAAGTGACTCTTGGGAATGCAGGAGATTTAGAAAATACGGCCCAACCAGAATGCCGGTTGCAATGTATCCAACAATAAGAGGTTGCCTTAGGATTCGCATGAACAAGGCAAGAAGTGAGGCCAAAACTAAAATAAGCGAAAGTTCAATGAATATCGGCATAGAAATATTATAACAGAAAAACGACAGTGGAAAAGTCCTTGCTTGACTTAATACCCCTGGGGGGTATATACTATAAAGACCATGAATGCAAAAAGAAAGATCATCCGCCGATTGAAAATTACCGAGGGTCAAATCCGAGGTCTGCAGGACATGATAGAAAAAAATGTCTATTGCATTGATGTTATCACCCAAACATCTGCCGTAAAGCAAGCCCTGTCTTCAATTGAAGACAATATTATGGAAGATCATCTGAAAACCTGCGTGGTTAATCAGATAAAGAAAGGTAAAGAAAAAACGGCTGTCGGCGAGATTGTCAAAGTTTACAAACTTAAGAGAAAATAAAATGAGTAATGCAAAAATTTACCAAGTGAAAGGCATGCATTGCGCTTCCTGCGCCAGTATTATTGAAAAAACTTTGAAAAAATGTCAGGGTGTAGAGTCTGCTGAAGTAAATTACGGCACCGAGACGGCTAAACTCCAATTTGATGAGACAAAAACAAACCCCCAGGAACTTTCCAAAAAAATAGAGCCGTTGGGGTATTCATTCCATCTGCCGAAATCAGCCCATTCAATTTCCCAAGGGGCCAGCGAAATGGGCATGTCAGAAAGCGAGCACGCTAAACACCTCGGATTGAATCAGTCAAAAGAAGAGAAGCTTGCCGAAGTGGCGGATATGCGGACAAAAGTGATGTGGGCCATTCCTCTTGCTTTGATTAGCGCTCTAATTTTGGGTTGGCAAATATTGGGCAAGTATAGTCTAGTCCTTCAAATGAGTCTTTTGGCCGAGGAATTTTTTCATCACCTTCTTCCGATAATGGCCACCTACGTATTGTTTGTGGTGGGCAAACCTTATCTTCTAGGTTTTTACAGATTCCTTCGTTACGGCAAGGCTAATATGGACACTTTAATCGGCATAGGAACTCTAGTGGCTTTTCTTTACAGTTTCATCGTAACCGCCTTTGAGGGAATGCTGAAACAATATATAGATGTTGAAGCGACTTATTATGACGTTACAATAATTGTCATTACTTTTATCGCTCTGGGGAAATATCTTGAAGCCCGCTCAAAAATAAAAACTGGCGATGCTATTGAAAAACTGCTGAACCTCCAAGCAAAAACGGCCCTTGTGGTGCGTCACGGGAAAGAGGTGGAAGTTTCAATAAGCGATGTCAAGCATGGCGATTTTGTTGTTATCAAACCGGGAGCAAAGATCCCGGTTGACGGCATAATCACCGAGGGCTCTTCGTTTGTTGACGAATCAATGGTTTCCGGCGAACCGATGCCTGTTCAAAAAAAGATAGGTGAAAATGTGGTGGCCGGAACAATAAACACAAGCGGTTCCTTTATTTTTAAGGCAACCAAAGTCGGTTCGGAAACTTTACTTGCCCATATAATAAAAATGGTTGAGGAGGCTCAAGGTAGCAAGGCGCCCATTCAAGCTCTGGCCGATAAAATTTCAGGCGTTTTTGTGCCCATTGTGCTGGTCATTGCCTTTTTAACTTTGGGTCTGTGGCTTTTCTTCGGCAGTAATTTCTTTGGATTTTCACAAGCCCTTTCCTTCGGCTTAGTTTCTTTTGTCGGAGTGTTAGTTATCGCTTGCCCTTGCGCTCTTGGCTTGGCAACCCCCACCGCTATCATAGTTGGAGTTGGAAAAGGTGCCAGAGAAGGAATTTTAATCAAGGATGCGGCCACTCTTGAGAAACTCCACAAAGTTCATACGGTAATAGTGGACAAAACTGGAACAATTACTATAGGCAAGCCGACTCTTGTTCATATTCAAAACCTATCAAATCTTTCAGATGACGAGATCGTTGGAATATTGGCCTCACTTGAAAATAAATCCGAACATCCAATTGCCCATGCTATTGTCACTTTCGCCAAGGAGAAAAATATAAATTTAGCCGCTCTGGATAATTTTCAATCCATAAAAGGCAAGGGGGTGAAAGGCACTATTTCCGGTACGATGTACTATGTCGGGAATACAAAACTGGTAAATGATTTGAATCTGTCTTTTGACGCTAAAAGGCTTGAGAAAGAAACAACCCAAGGAAAAACCCCAGTCATACTTGCAACAAAGGAGAAGATCTTGGCTATTGTTTTGATCGCCGATGCTTTGAAAGTTGAAGCTAGTGAGGCGGTTGCAAGCCTTCATAAACTTGGAATAAAAGTAGTGATGCTCACAGGAGACGACAAAAACACAGCCCAATTTATTGCCAAACAAGTCGGCATAGATGAAGTAGTGGCAGAGGTTTTGCCCGAAGACAAGTTAAACAAAATAAAAGAACTCCAATCCCAAGGCAAGATTGTGGCCATGGCTGGAGATGGGGTTAATGACGCTCCAGCCCTGGCCCAAGCCGATATAGGTATTGCCATGGGCACTGGCACAGACGTGGCTATTGAATCCGCCGGCATTACCCTTCTCCATGGCGATATCTCAAAGCTGGTCAAGGCTATTAGACTGTCAAAAATAACCATGCGAGGAATCAAGCAGAATCTTTTCTGGGCTTTTATTTACAATATAGTGGGCATTCCGCTTGCCACTGGTTTGTTTTATCCAATCTTCGGCTGGCTTCTCTCCCCTGTTTTTGCCGGCTTTGCTATGGCGGCCTCAAGCGTATCGGTCGTCGGAAATTCGCTTCGTATTAAAGCCAAAAAATTATAAGTTAAAATTATTAAAATAATATAAAAAATCATATGAAAAAATCATCATTTATACACGGGGTTTCTATAGTCGCTGGTATATGGGGAGTCCTTGCCCTCATTGGAGCATGGCTTGCCGGGGAAAATGGAACTATATTCGGTTTTTCTCAACAACACTGTTTCTACGACGCAATTGTTCTTGAACTTATCTCTGTTTCGGCGGGCATTTGCGCCATATACCGCCGTCAATTAGAAAGAGAGGGTTAAAAATCAGAAGTTTGATAAATAAATAAAAAGTGATATTATAGATTAAGATGACTTATCTGCCAAAGAAAATTATTACCTCAATAGTTCTGGCCTCATTTATAATGGTGGTGTTTTTTAGTTTCACTTATATGATCCATCAATCTGATGGGCGGATGGCCGGTGATTGTCCTTTTTTCTCTAATAGCCAGTCAATTTGCAACCAGAACACTATACTTTCAGCCATTCATCATATTTCCGCTTATCAATCATTTTTGAATATACAAACTGTTTCTAACATAACCGCTGGACTGATTTCACTGCTTATCTTGGTTGTTTTGTTTTTTGCTATTTTCCCAAAAAATAAATATCCTCTTGCTCTATCCTACGTAAATCATCGAAATAATCGCCCACCACCGTTATCTGGTAAAAATAAAATAATTGATTGGCTTTCTCTTTTTGAGAATTCTCCTTCTGCCATATAAAGGCTTAATAACTCTGGAGTAAAGAGTTTATTAAGCCTGATTAAAAAGTCCTTTTTGGGCTTTTTTGCTTTTGGCTTGAATATTAATTACCAACAAAAACATTACTAACTAATTAAATATTATGGATCCACTTATCGGTACATCTCTTGTAGCAGCATTTGTGGCTGGAATAGCGGCTCTGTTTGCGCCATGCTGTATCGGCGTTCTCCTGCCGTCCTATTTGGCCAATATATTCAAAGAAAAATATAAAATTTTCTTTATGACTTTTGTATTTTTCCTCGGAATGCTAACGGTTTTCTTGCCAATAGGGCTTGGGGCCTCTTTCCTGGCCCAATTATTCAGTCAGTACCATAACATTATTTTTTCCATAGGCGGAATATTTTTGATGGTTTTGGGTTTAACAATATTCTTTGGAAAAAAGTTTATGGCTCCGACTGTAATTCGAGACAGTTTTAAAAAATATGTCTCATCGGTTTATCTTCTGGGAGTTTTTTCGGCCATTGCCACAACCTGTTGCGCCCCGGTCCTAGCCGGAGTTTTGACGCTTTCCATAGCCAGCGGCACGATTGTTTGGGGCCTTATATTCACACTGACTTATGTCGTTGGAATGACTCTGCCTTTGTTTGTTATTGCCCTATTCTTGGACAAATATAATTGGACGGAAAAAATTATAAAAGCCAGAAGAATGATGACTTTCAGTCTGGGCAATATCAGTTGGAAGATAACGATTTCCGACTTGATCTCAAGTCTTATATTTTTCGGTATGGGAAGTTACATTACTTATTTGGCCTTCAACAACCAGCTTTTCAGCCATTCAAATTATCAGCTGGACATGAACATCTATTCGGCCAAGATATTGGGTTACATAAATGGTTTTATCACTCTCATTCCGGAATATATCTGGGCGGTTTTGTTCGTCGGTTTAATCGGTTGGTTTGCTTATTTATTCATTAAACAAC
>MHWN01000006.1 GCA_001825395.1 Candidatus Zambryskibacteria bacterium RIFCSPLOWO2_02_FULL_39_26 | reverse complement strand
TTTTTCATTTTGATTTTTTACTCAATTTATTATACTATGAAATCTGCTAGAAAAATTGCGGGCATGGTTAAGTGGTATAACAGGTCCTTGCCAAGGACCAGTCGGGGTTTCGATTACCCCTGCCCGCACAAAAGTGAAACTTTTGTGCGTAATCGAAACGGCCGGAGCGGGTACCAGTCGACCACGACTGGTCGCGAGGCGGGTGAGAAGTAATGTTATTACTTCGCAAGACCTTGAGCACTTTCAGTGCGAAAGGTGTACCGAATCTGTAAGATTCGCAGAAATTTGTGAGCGACGGCGAATAAATTATCTGTGACTTCGATTACCACTGCCCACACTATAAGAAGAATTTAACTTTGCGCTCCTGGCAGGATTTGAACCCGCAATACGACGTCCGAAGCGTCGCGTGATATCCATTTCACCACAGAAGCAGGATTATATGCTATCATAATAATGGTTTTTGACAATTTTTGATAAATTGGTCTAAATTGTGGATAACCCTGTGGACATGTGGTTAAGGACAAGTCCTTGAGAAAAGTGAAATCTGGAACAAAATTCTACTAAAATATCTATTATACGGCTTAAATAAAGACTATTTTAATAGGACAAAATAAATTTAGCGTCCATTTTGGTTGATTATTTTAAATGTTTCACGTGAAATGATAATATATGTTACACATGTAACATATTAATTAGTAAGAATAAGAGCTGATTTTAGAGTTACATGTGTAACTAAAATGATATAATTCAATTATGTTTAATAAAAATTTTAAGAAGGAGCCAACGGAAAAGCAGAAAATTGGCCAAATTGGCGAGGATTTTGCTTGTCAATATCTAAAAAATAGCGGTTATACAATTACAGACAGAAACTATCTAAAGAAGTGGGGAGAGCTGGATATTGTGGCCAGGAAGGGAAAGAAGCTCCACTTTGTTGAGGTAAAAAGTGTTTCCCGTGAAACATCTAATAATGTTATTCGTGAAACTCCCACGACAGAGCAAGTTTCATTAAGGGATAATCAGAACGATAGTTATAGACCTGAAGATAATATGCATCCGTGGAAGCTCAAACGATTGGCTAGAACGATCCAGTCTTACTTACTTGATAAGGATGTTCCTGATGATATTGATTGGCAGTTTGATCTAGTAACTGTCTATCTTGATAAACATAAAGGACTTTCAAGAATTTTTCTTATGGAGGATATTGTCCTTTAGTTTTTTTGTCATTTTTGCCTTTCATGCTAGACTTCTTTTTGTATTCGCGACTTTTCGGGGTGTAGTATAGCGGTAGTATACATGATTTGGGATCATGTGGCCCGAGTTCGATTCTCGGCACCCCGACTAATTTTATGAAAAGAGTTTTTATTATTCACGGCTGGGAAGGCTATCCAGGTAACAATTGGGCTCCCTGGCTTAAAAAAAATTTGGAAAAGAAGGGATTTAAGGTTTTTACCCCTGCAATGCTGGGAACAGAAAAACCAGTGAAATCTATATGGCTAAAAACCATACAAGATTTAATACCTGATCCAGACGAAGACACCTACCTTGTCGGTCATAGCATGGGTTGCCAGGCGATTCAAAGGTATCTAGAAAATTTGTCACAGGGTCAAAAGATAGGAGGAGCTGTTTTTGTTGCTGGTTGGATAAATGACCCAATGTGGGATGGAAGAAGTGAAGAAGAAACGAAGGTTATTCGTGATTGGTTTGATACACCAAAAGATTACAAAAAAATAAAAAATCATTGCAAGCAATTTGTTTCTATTTTTTCAACAAATGACCCATTTATTTCAAAAGAAAATTGGAATGAAGCGGAAAAGGAACTCGGAGCAAAAGTTATAATATTAGAAAACAAAAGTCATTTTGACGACGATGCTGGAATAAAAGAACTTCCAGAAGCATTCGAGGCAATTTTAGAAATGTCAAAATGAAAATACTAAAGTTCGCTTTCAGAAAAGAAACTCGGGGAATTGGAAGGAAGGGATTTTGAGGGACATGAGAGGTATAAAGATCAGAAGGTGATGCTAGAAAATTATAGAAAATACTATGGAGATAAAGTAACACTTGATACAAAAGTAAAAATGGTTAGATTTAAATTGATTTAATGTCATTTATAAAAACAACTGAAAATTTTATTTGCGAGAAGTGTGGGGTGGAGGTAGAAGGAAACGGTTATACGAACCATTGCCCAGAATGTCTTTGGTCTAAGCACGTGGACGTTTTACCAGGGGACAGAGCGGAGTTATGCGGGGGGATGATGGAACCAGTTCGGGTGGAAAAGAAGGGGAAGGAATATACAATAATTCACAAATGCACTAAGTGTGGGGTTGAAAAGCCGAATAAAGCAAAGAAAGAAGATAATTTTGATCTAATCATCCAAATCTCCGCCGAAAATTATTCTAAATAATCAATCTACGCTATAGCGTAGATTGAAAATATTGATTTTGTTACATCTTCATATCTACGCCATGGCGTAAATATGTATTGAATCAGTTTCTGTTTAACTCGTCGGTAATTAATTTGGAGAGGTTCGGTGCATTTATTTCTTGGAATTTTTTGGCAAACTGGGCATTATCTTGATTGACAAATGTCGACAGATTTATTCCAAGTTCAGTTTCCAAAGCTCGATTGATATAAGCCAGGGTTATAGCGTAGAGATTTCTTTGGCTTGTTGTGTTGCCATCGGAGCTGGTTGAAATAATACCCACAAGTGTTGCATTTTTATCCACCACCAGCCCGCCAGATGAGCCTTTTTGCGAGACAACAGTGCCGCCTACGGAAATGACGTCAACGCTTCCGTCACCGAATGTAAAAATATCCTGAATGTTTATTACGGCGCTTGTCAGATTTAAGTTTTGCAATACCGACAGTCCACCCAGAAATCCGGCAGGGTAGGAAATAAGAACAACTGGCTCATTTATACTCAAATTTTCTCTGACATCCATTTGGATATATGGAAACGAGTCAGGCAGTTTTGACCCATCAATCATGTCGGTTATTCGCAGAAAAGCAAAATCGTTTTCACCTGTGCCTTGAGGATTTTGTTCTTTAAGCAGAGCTTTGTTATTCAAAACCCATGTTGGGGAAATGTAAACTAATTCAACTTTATATTTCGGATAAGCGGGACTGCCTGTGCGGATATTACACTCAAGAAAATCTTTTTCCTTGTAATCTTTTAAAAGCAAATATTCGGCGATATGGGCGTTGGTTAAGATAAGTCCGTTTTGTTTTACAATCACTCCCGTGCCGGAAATAGGCGAAAGAGCGCCGGTTTTTGTTGTACATAAAATATTTACCGTGGCCTGACGAGCGAAGGTATTAATGAGTTCAAAGTTGGGAGGCGGTTCGGGAGTAATTGTTATTTGTTTGGGTGTTTCTACTGGTCTCATAGCCGGTTTTGTTGCAGTAGCTTGAGCTTTCGGTCTCGTTGTTGTGGCGATTATGGAAGTTTTGACTATGGGTTGATTTGTTTCCGTTGGTTTGATCGTAGTTGCAACAATAGACACTGGTGCGGGCTCTGGTGGCGCGACATACACTTGGGTATCCACTCCTCCAAGAAGCAAGATATGAGCCCAGATAAAAGAAATGACGGCTTTAAGAAATGACATGGGATGATTATATCAAATTGCCGATGAAGTTTTTTTCTGTTAGGATAAACGGAATTAGCGGGATTGGTTTAGTGGTAGAACAAGAGATTTCCAATCTCTTGGCAGGCGTTCGATTCGCCTATCCCGCACAATTTTCTTAATCCACAACTATTTTAGACAGGTCTTTACAAATGCTTAAAAGAGGAATAGCATTATATATGGAGGTCCTGCGGTAGGAACTGAAGCATCACCGTCTCCTAGGGAGTTTTGGGGGGCTGAAATCCAGCCCAAAACCAACATCACCCGTATTGGGACCTGGCTTCAGGCTCCATTCCGCATCGCATCTATACCCATTTGTCGTGGCCACGGCAGATGGGTATTTAATTTGTAAATTTTCCCAATCAAAAAACGCCTAGAGTAGGTGTTTTTTGATTTCCTCCGGAGAAAAGGTTAAGACCAAGCGATTATTTAACGGCTTCCTTAAGGGCTTTAGCCGCTCTAAACTTAGGCACTCTCATAGAAGGCACAGAAATAGTCGCTCCAGTTCTTGGGTTTCTAGCCTGTCTTGCGGCGCGGGTCTTTGTTGAAAAGATACCAAGTCCTGCAACTGAAACTTCACCACCACTTTTTAATGTTCCAACAATGGAATCAATTACCAAATCTACGATTTCTTCCGCTTGAACCTTAGTACCACCTAGTTTTGTATGTACTGCATCCACAATTCCTGCTTTATTCATATTTTTGGGTATTTATAAAATCAAATAATATTTTTAAAATTTTGTTCGACCACTCTATATATCGTATAACTATTATACTACAAGGCTTTTTTCGCACAACCCAGTAGTAGAAGTTGACATTGCAAGGATTACCTTGCCAAAAAGATGTCAACTTCACTACTGGACTAGCCCTGTACCGAGCTGTGCTCTGGTACTGGGGCATATTGATTATTACCTAGCAAATTCAATAGAACGGGTCTCGCGGATGATAGTTACCTTGATTTCCCCAGGGTATTTTAGCTCTGATTCAATGCATAAAGCTATATCTCTAGCCATTTTTTTAGCTTCCAGGTCGGATATTTCGGCTGGTGTGACAAAAATCCTTATTTCACGGCCGGCTTGCAAGGCGTATGACTTTTCAACACCCTTGAAAGAAAGAGCTATAGCTTCCAAATCTTTCAAGCGTTTTAAATAGTTTTCTATACTGTCTCTTCTGGCTCCTGGCCGGCCACCGGAAATAGCGTCTGCCGACTGGACTATCATTGATTCAACTGTTTCGTAAGGATACTCTTCGTGATGGGCTTGCATTGCTTTTATAATATTTTCATCTGTGCCGAATTTTTGCAAAATTCTCCTGCCGATTTCCACATGGGTTCCTACCACTTCATGATCTAAAGCCTTCCCAATATCGTGAACCAGGGCTCCGGCTTTGGCTACTTGGACATTTGCTTCGATTTCTTCGGCAATCATTCCGGCTATATGGGCCATCTCTATTGAGTGGGCCAAAACATTTTGGCCGTAGCTTGTGCGGAAGTGAAGACGTCCCAAAATAGAGACTACTCGAGGATCTAAACCTAGCACACCTGTTTCATAAACTGCTTCTTCACCCTTTTCCTTTATAGTTTTGTCTATTTCCTGTTCTGCCGTCTTAACCATTTCTTCTATTTTAGCTGGCTGGATTCGTCCGTCGGCGATCAGCTTTTCAAGAGCTATTCTGGCTACCTGGCGACGAACGGGGTCAAAAGAAGAAATGGTAATTGAGCCCGGGGTATCGTCCACAATAACCTCAACTCCTGTACATCTTTCAAAGGCTTTAATATTTCGGCCTTCTTTGCCAATAATTTTGCCTTTTATTTCGTCGCTCGGTATGGCCACATGAGTGGTGAGCATATCTGTCGTGACAGAGTTGGAAAGTCTCTGGATGGATGTGGCTAAAATACTTCGGGACTTTTCCTCAAGCGCCTCTCGCCCGGCAGTTTCCAGTTTTTTCATTCTAACCAAAATATCCTCCTCCGACTCTTTCTCAACAGTTTTAATAATTTCTTCTCTTGCCTCCTCAGGGGTAAGTTTGGCTATTTTTTGTAGCTTTTCTTTCTTTTGAGCTTCTATTTCATCAGCTTTTTCCCTTATTGATTTTATTTCCTCAATCCTTTTTTTGATTTCTTCAACTTCTTTGTCTATATCTTTTTGTCTATTGTCCAAAAGCTCATCTTTTTTAATCAGTCTTTCTTCGTTTTTCTTATTATCCTCTTCCTTTTGCTTTATTTCTACTCGAGCCGTTCGTAACATTTCCTCGGCTTTCTTTTCGGCATCGTCAATGATTTTTTGCTCCTTTTCTTTTGCTTGGAGCTCCATTTGCTTCAAATCAAGCTCCATTGAGCCTTTTTTACCAAGGGAAATGATAAGTCTAAGATAATACCCAAGCGCCAAAGATACCACCGAGGCGATGGATAGCAGAAGCGCTACTATTTTTAATGACATATTTTGCGGATAATAGCCGCTTTTGTTTTTCTAAACGAAAATTTTACTCAATATGTATTTGCAGTTGTTTTGAGAAAATATCATTTGTTTATTTTAAATCTGTCGGGTTACAGTCGGTCGGCAATATTGGGAAGTGAACAGGAAAAACAAAAACCACTACCAATAAATTAAATAAGTAATATCTACACTATATAGGAAAGGTCAAAACAAGTCAAAATTAGCTCAAAACTTTATCAATTATACCGTATTTTTTCGCCTCCTCTGCGGTCATGAAGAAATCGCGATCCATATCTTTTTCAATTTTTGAAAGTGGTTGGCCTGTATTTTTAGCAAGAATTTTGTTGAGATTCTCTCGGTTTTTTAGAATTCTTCTGGCTGAAATTTCAATATCAGAGGCTTGACCTTCTGCTCCTCCAAGCGGTTGGTGAATCATCACTTCGGCATTTGGTAAGGCAAATCTTTTTTCCCTTTTTCCTGAAGCAAGAATATGAGCTCCCATTGAAGCGGCTATCCCAACACAAACGGTTGAAACATCATTTTTTAAATGATTCATTGTGTCTATGATTGCTAGTCCAGCTGTAACAGACCCTCCCGGGGAATTGATATAAAAAGATATATCTTTTTTTGAGTCTTCCGATTGTAAAAACAAAAGTTGGGCAATAATAAGGTTTGCCACATGATCGTCTATCGGTCCGTCTAAAAAAATAATATTATCCTTTAACAGGCGCGAGAAAATGTCGTAAGCTCTCTCTCCAAATTGCGATTTTTCTATGACTGTTGGTATCAACATGGCTAGAGTATAGCAGAAAGTGCCGTTTTGTAAAATATGTTATATTTTGGGAATGAGGTTACATAGATTCTATGTAAAAATCCCCATAACTCTTGAAAGGTTTGATATTTCCGATAGGGATTTAATTCATCAATGGCGGACAGTTTTTCGTTACAACGTCGGCAGTCAAGTTATTCTTTTTGACGGAGGAGGCACCGACCATTTGTGTATGATTACATCACTGCGCAATCTTGGCGCGACCGTAGAAGTGATAGAAAAAAAGAATCCGCCAGCTGGCGGACCTAAAATAAATCTGTGGTTGTGTGTTGGAATAATAAAAAAAGACAATTTTGAACTTGCGGTGGAGAAAGCCACAGAACTTGGTGTCTCGCATATTATTCCTGTGCTTTGTGAACGAAGCGAAAAGAAAAATATAAATATGGAAAGATTAGAAAAAATAGCCATTGAATCATCCGAGCAATCCGGCAGGGGAGATATTCCGGTTATTCATGCAATCTTGGAACTACCCGAACTTTTGGAAAGCGGTATTTTGCCGAAGAACAAAATACTGCTTAATTTGGAAGGCGACTACATTGGCGACGTTTTAAAAAACGATCCGCCAGTTGGCGGAAGAAAAGATTTAGCTGTTTTCATTGGTCCTGAAGGGGGTTGGAGTGAAAGAGAACTGCAAAAATTTACTGAACACAAAATCCAGAATGTTTCTCTCGGTTCCCAAATCCTCCGTGCTGAAACAGCAAGTATCGCTATCGCCAGTTTGTTACTTTTGTAGAAGTTACTCATCATAATTTTTTAGAGACCGCATAAACTCTGGTGAGTTTTGCTTGACTCGGCTCTCTAAGAAAACAATCTTCCTCGCACTCGTCTTCCCGACGAACTCCTCGTCGATTACAACTTCGTCAAACAGCGTCTCCAGACTGACGTGCTCGTCGTTGTTTTCTAAATCGCCTGCGAAGTCTCAAAAAACTTATGATTCGTCACCTGTGAAAAATCTCGTCGAACCAAGTCTTTTGGAAGACTCCGCAGACTGCAAGCATGGTTCCATCAATGACCCGAGCATAGCGAGGGCTCTTGACGGATTGCTGTCAAGGACAAAGTGAGCTTTTCGCTGGAAAAGCGAACGGTCTGGAAAAAGATTTGGTGAGAAAGAGATTTTATTTGACTGATTCTAGAAACTGAAATACTAGCTCGTTAGTTAGGAAAGTTTCCACATACATTCGGACACGGAAACGATCGGCTTCTTTGTAGTTTGCGAGAATGTGTTCCATTTCTCTTTTCACATCTTCTTCCTTTGGTAAAATATTTTCTTCTTTAGCGATTGTGTTTAGAATAACTTGAGATTTTGCTCGTTTTACGGCGGTTTCTTTCCACTCTTTTTTTATTTCTTCCTCACCTTTCTTTATGTGTTTTAAATAATCTTCGTATGTCAAACCGGCTTTGGCAATATCATCCTTAAACTGTGCCAGCATTTTTTCCAGCTCGCCTTCAATAATAATTTTCGGCAAATTTATGATTGATTTTTGCATAATATCTTCCAAAATTGCAGTTCGCTTCTTGTCTTTTTCCTTCAATTTTTTTTCCACCAAAATATTTTCTTTTATTTTTTCTTTCATTTGTTCCACACTTTCAAAGTTTCCAATCATTTTTGCAAATTTATCATTAACTTCAGGTAAATCACCATCCTCAACTTTTCTGTGGTTATGATCTTTACCACCACCGGCTTCGCTATGAACCCCAGTAGTAGAGTCAAGCTCACTACGGGACTTCGCTTTTTCATGTGCCAGATTTTGTCGTATGTCTTGAATAACGTCTTCTACATCCTTTTCTGTAACCAGGATTTCTTCCCTAGATGCTAACTGCTGGCTACTAGCTACTTTTCTGTAGTCAGTTAGTTTCACTTCTGGCA
>MHWN01000005.1 GCA_001825395.1 Candidatus Zambryskibacteria bacterium RIFCSPLOWO2_02_FULL_39_26 | reverse complement strand
CAGACCAATTGTGTTTTTTCGCTTTGATTAAAAAAGATGACAAGATTCTCATGGGACTTCGTGAATACAAAAAGGGAAATCCCGTGTGGACATATCCTGGTGGGCGTGGTCAGCCTAATGAAACAATGATTGAAACTTTGAAGCGAGAAATAGCGGAAGAAATAGGTGTAAGTAAATTAAATTTTATAAGAATGGTTGGGCAGAAAGATGGTGTAAAAGTTGGAGATAAAGTTTACTTTATAGAATGTGAAATTTTTGAGGAACCTTGCTTAATGGAGCCGGAAAAATTTAAAGAGTGGAAATGGCATAAAATAAATGCTCTGCCTGAAAATCTTATTGATCCAAAAGATATAAAATTTATTCACATAATTTCTTAATACCCGAGTTCTTTTTATGTAATTTTTCAATCTCAAAAAGGTTTTTTCTAGTAACCTCGCTAAAAACAAGACAGAAACCCCCGCCCGCATTCATTCCCCAGACCCCTTTCTGCGGGCGGGAAATGCAGTCTCGGTTTTGCCAAATCAAAATCCCCAGAAAAATAGTTTTGGCAAAACCGAGTCCATCGAATGGCTACTTAGAATTCCGTCAGTTTCTCCTTTGGAGAAACCCGACCTCGCCCGCCACCACCATACAAAATAAAAAAAGAGAAAATCCCCGCCAAACAAAACAGAATGCGTGGTGGCGAAGCGAGGGCGGACACGGAACAGCAGAAGCGGAAGCAGGCTGTCGTATCCGACAGTCTGGTGGAGCGGATGCTGTGCCGTGACGGAGTTCGTCGTGGAGCGTACAATTCAATTTAGAGCCACCACGCGCTCCGCGCGTGCGACATTGGATTCAATTACGAATTTTTGATAAAATAGGTTCTAGCGAAGTCGTAAAGACACACCATAAAAACAAAACCGCTCATCGAGCGGTTTTGTTTTTATGGTGCCAAGGGCCAGAGTTGCACTGGCGACTTCTTCCTCTTCAGGGAAGCACTCTGCTAACTGAGTTACCTTGGCATGATTTTTATTAAACCATCTTTTATCATTCCCTCCACACTCTTCCAGCGGTTTAACCGCTGTTTTTCATTTTGACACGTCTTCCTTTCTACCTATACGAATTTATGATGTCACTGGCGCTACCATAAACCCCCGCCAGAGACTCCAGATAAGGCTGGATAAGGTAATATGCCCCCACAGCAGAGCCAATAATAAAGACCCAGTATAAAATGCTTATAAAGCGCGATATGCGCAGTGAGCGTTGCATCCGACGCAACATATCGTTGTTCTCTTCCGCTAAAGCCACGCTCCTTTTCAAGAGCTCTTTTTCTTCCGGTGACATATAGACCTCATCTTGAAAATAAATTAATAATAATGAATTTCTTGAGTATCTAAACACCAAAATTTCGCTAAAAAATAGAGTTTCACCAGTCGCTCGTACTAGCGTACGTCTCCTGTCTCATTCTCTATTTCTTACTCAAAATTTCGCAGTTTATATTACTCATTATTTTCAAAATGAGGTCTGCTTATCATAGCAAAATTTAGCCAAAAAATCAAAAGATAATCTATTCAACTTTATACACTGTTGATCCCTCTTTTGCTTTTTGTGAAAGTTTTATGGCAACCTCGTCATTTTTCTTGCCTTTTTCAACATCCACTCGGTCAATCTGGAGGGACTCAACGGTGGCTTCGGTTTCTTCCGTTCCCTTCTTTATTTTTATTTTATCTCCCTTTTTTATTCCACCGGTTAATTTTATAACGGCAACATTTATTTTGTCGTACCAATGAGTTATTTTGCCTATTTCTTTTCCCATAATATTATATTAAATATAATGAATAATTTGACCTATTCGACTGTTATAGATCAACGTTCCTGCGATTATACCATATTCCTAAAAAAGCCAAATTTTGTGGATTTATTGTACGGAGAGGATTTGTCGGGGGGAAACGCTTGGGCGGCGCTGTGCGCCGCCAACGAAAAAGTCGGTCAATTTTCTGAAAGTCAGATTTTGGTGCCACCGGTAGGAATCGGACCTACATTTAGAAATTAGGAACTTCTTGTTCTATCCATTGAACTACGGCAGCGTTTATATCCCTGACTTAATTAAATCTATCATACTCATAATCAATTTAAAATTCTTGCCAGCTTTTTTCACTCTGACTCTGCACATCCCATATCTTAACTTACCAACTTTTTTGCCCTTTTTAATATCTATTTTTGTAATAAATCCTCTTGGAAGATAAAGTGTTTTCGACCAGAAAGATATGGCTTTTTTTATATCAATATCTTCAAACAGCCTCAAACTTATCTTTAATTCGTTTTGCTGTATTCCCAGATCTTTTAGGCACATAACAATTACTCTTACCAGATTAGGATCGCTGTTTATCAAATTCAATTCAGCTTTATTTCCTTCTCCCCAATATAAAGAAGATAGTATAAGTAATCTTTCCTTAAAACCTATGGGGCCAATTAATTCACTTGCTCTCACTTTTGCCTCCGACCATAGTTTTGCAGATCTAGCCTTGCTTCCACCTCTTTTTATTTTCCAAATCTCATGATATTCAGGAAGTATTGGAACATCTTTAATATAGCGAAAAATGGTTCCGTATCCTCTATTTAAAATTCTCTTTATTTCTGGAAGTGAATGTCCAGTTTCTCTTAATTTTTTAATTTCTTCAATCTCAGACTTGGTTAGTGGTGGAATACCCATTCACTAAATTATAATGGATAGTGTAAAAAAATACTAGTTCAGCATCGCTTTATTCACAAACATGACACTGTGTTTATTTTATCTCTAACAATTCCGCTAAAAGCGGCCTGTTGAAACCGACAACAACTTTGTCGTTTATGGTGATGACCGGCACTCCGAGCTGGCCTGATTTTTCCATCATTTCACGCCTTTTCTCTATGTTAGAGGCCACGTCATATGATTCGTATTTAATTTTATTGGCATCAAAAAATTCTCTGGCTAGGGCGCAGTAGTGACAGGTCGGGGTGGAATACATGGTGACTTTTTTTGCACTAACCATTTGGATACGGATTTTAATTAATGTTAGTCAAATCAGTATACCAAAAATAATTTTATGAGCAACTCCAAATTACATCCCAAAAAATTTTTTAACCTTTTGCCAAAAACTGCTTGAATTGGTTGAGGTGGCGTTTGTTTCTGATTTTGGAACAATAATGACCGCGTTCTCCTCTTGCTTAGCCACATTGAATTTGGATCTTATTTCCTCCTCAATTCCCACTTCTGTGCCAAGTCTCTCAATTTTTACCTGAAGTTCGCTGTTTCTTCCTCGCAGATTTTCAACATTCCCCAAAGCCACATTTTTCAGTCGCTCACTTTCACGTTTTTTTTGATATACTGACCAAGTAGAGTTCAGAACAAATAAAACGACAACCAAAAGTACTGCCAAAGTTACTCGGTTATACATAAAACTCTTGACCTTGCGTTTTTGCTGAAAATCAAGCATGATAAATAAGTCGAAAGTCTATAAAGAGGACTCGATTGCATTTTACTTTACAGACTTTATGGACTTTTAACTTTCACCTAATTCTACCATGTTATTCCAACAAAAAAACAAAAAAGCCTTCAAAATCTTCTGGGGGATAATTTGCGTGCTAATAATAATTAGCATGGTTATTCTCTATATCCCTGGCCTATTTATTTAGGAATTCAGTGCAATCTCTGCCATTTTGAGAATACCTTCTTTGGTTTTGTTCACCGCCATAAATAAGTTATTATGGCAGAACATTGAACCGGGTACGCCGGTTACTTTTTCAAGTTCTTCTTTTTCCTTCCCTGCCCAGCCCTCCGGCAATTTTTTTCTAAGTTTAAAAGAGTGGCGATCATCTCTAATGCCTTTTATGGACCAATTTTTATCCCTGCTTTTATAAACAACAAAAAGAGGTTCCGGAAATTTGGATAACATTTCTTCCCAAGGATAACTATCATCTACAAAAATAATCCTTTTGTCTTCGGTTTTATTATAAGTATCTAATAGTATTTCCTTGGCTATAAGTCCATTTTTCTCCACGGTAATTCCCCTATCCAATATTGTTTGGGCATAAGAAACCAATTTCATAAAAACCTCGTCAATATTTCTTTCTTTTTCTTTCCATGTTGGTGTAAATATATTGGTTAAAAAACCAATATCAAGAGCAAATAAATCCGGAATAGAACTTTTTAAAAATTGGAAACCATTGTCGGGAGCATCGACGGGTTGAACCATCTGAAGGTCAATTTTTTCAGCTATTTCTTTACTGCCCGAGAGCTTGTCCCCAAACTTTTTCCAAACTAATCCGAAGGAGGCGTACGGAACTCCATTTTCTCTTTTACCTGCTCCACCTTCCTGATGATGATCGAAACGGTTTGTAACAGGGTCATAAACACCCCCAACATCAACAACATAATCAGCTGAATTGATTATTTGTTCATCCCGAGATCTTTTCACGGTGACATCATTGTTTTTTTCCAAAACTAATAATAGCGTGGCAACGGCAAAAATATCGTCTGTGTGAAAACTGGAACTATGGGTGACTATTGTAATTTTTTTTCTACTTGCCATTTCTGATTTGTTTGCTTCTGCTGTAATAAATGTATTTCATGGCTATTATGTAAACAAACACGGTGAAAGACATAAATGGTATGGTAATGTAGGAGTATTGCATGAAGTAAACTTTGGCACATTCGCCACCGACAGCGATGCAACCACCCCCCACACCAAACGAGAATCCCCACTGCACAAATGATTGATAGAGAGCTACAACTGCGCCGATTACGGACAACGGCACGAGATAATCAATAACCGCTTTATCTTTTCTGTAATATGCCAAAGCCACGATGATTAATTGAGGATACATGAAAATTCTTTGCCACCAGCACAAATCGCAGGGAGGAAACCCGACGATATTGGAATAGACAAGACTACCCACTACCGCGGACAAAATGCCGAAGAAAAGCAATTCAAGGATGTATTTGTGGACAAAGTGGTAAAGTTTTGCTTTGGAGCCGGCATGAGCCAAAATAACCAGAAGAACCACAATAAAAATAATATTAGATAAAAGTGTCAAAAATCCAATGATTGGCGTTGCATAAGATTGAATGAAAAAGACCATATTTTTGTTTTATTTATTGTGGTAGGACGCAACCGGTTTTTTCGGCTAAAGTTTCAAGTGGAATTTCCCCTGTTAGGATGTCCGGTGTGGCCGATGTGGTAGCAAAATGCCAAGTTGGATAATTTGTAACATTTTTATCAACACAGAGCGGCAACTGACTTTTGCCGTCCGGTGTGGAACATTCAATATAAGGTAGCAGCTTGGCAGATTTACCAAATAGAGCTTTTTGGGCTTGACAATGAGGACACCAGAAGGCACCGTAAAATATCGCTCCTTTGTCTCCTAGACACTTTGCAAAATCGTCAAGTTTCCCTGGAGTACCTGGGGTCATAACAAGCCAAATTATCCCCCCTAGAACCGCTAAAATTATCAAGATATAAATGTATTTTTTCATTTGTGTTAAATTATTATTGATATTTTAGATTATCACAAAAAAATAAATAATTCCATAAGAAAATCCGGATTGAAGTTTTTAGGTTTCAATCCGGAAATTGGTTACCGTTTCACTTTCATTCTTGAGTTCTCCGTATAAGAAGGTTTGCCACCCTCTGTCCGAAATAAGAAAGGTTGGGTTTGCGCAATTCAGCGGCAGTCAAAATGAAATCAGCCTTTTTCTCCCCCTTGTAATAAGTGGAAGCGTCAATGGTAACAAAGACGCCGTTCCACCAAACGAAAGCATCAACCCCGTGATGCCAATCAAGAGAATTCGTGCCGATCGCCGTGTAAAGAAGGACTGGCCAGTAATCATCCTTGGGCCATTTCCTTTCAATGGCCCTTTTGACAGCCTTCCATACAAGGTCCAGTTTACCGGTAGCTGGCTCATAGGGATTGTGGTCTACTCTGCCTGACGCAATAGCCCTACCAAACCTCTTCCAATTGCTTTTGACTTGTTGCTGGATACTTCTTTCAAGCGATAGATACCCAGGCCGAACTTGGGACCGGACAGGCATCTCACCGAAAAGCTCGGTTTCAAACTTCCTGCCAATTAGCAGGGCCTTTTCATCCTCCACTCCCGCCTCCTTTCCTATTGCAATTCTTAAATCATATTAGTACAAAAATCAAACCAAGTCAATTTAATACAAGATTTTTTTATCTAAACTTATTTTCCTTACCACACCAAGTGCAAAACCATCTTTTTTTAGCTTTTGGCGCATCACTGATGGTCCACCATTTTTTACAATATCGGCATTTGAAATGATTTAGAATTTCAGTGGATTTTTTACTTTTACTCTTCACAATATTTTTATATTATTTTTATATATTAAATAATATCATAAATATCATAAATTTATAATTAGCACAAAACAAGACGACCGCACTATTTTGTAGCATGTGATGAATTTACTTTATTTACTTATATCAACTTACTTTATACCAAAGCGTTTCCTTAAATTTTCATCGTGATCAAGTTTTTCTACAACCATATATCTTATATTATTTCCAAATGATAAATCCGTTTTGAGTAATTCAATAAAATCGGCGCATTCATACGGATAAATCCAGACACTGCGTTGAAGTTGGACGAACCCAAAATCTTTTATTTCGTTTCGCAATAAATTTCTCTTATATCTGGTATTTTCCCAAACGTCAAAAATTACCACTCTCCATTTGCCATCCCATTTTGATTTTTTCTTTTCTGTTATTTGATAGTAGAGTAATTCTCTTTCCCCTCTATCTGTTAATGAAAGAAATCTCTTACCATTTTTTATGTCTATTTTAATAAAGCCGCCATCTATCAATTTTTTCGCTTTTTTATTTAAATAGTACTTTGAATTATATTTTCTCTTATTTTTTATAAACGGCCTTAATATCTGAATTGCGTTTGGCGCAAGTATTGCCATGGCTAGGACACCTGCAGTAGCAACTGTTTTTAAAATAACCTTTTTTAAATCAACCTTATTATTTATCTTGCTATTCATATTATTCATATGCATTATATATGTATTATATACACTTTAGCACAAAATGAGACGATCGTCTCATTTTGTGCTAAAGTAGTATGAGTATATTGTAGTATATAAAGTAGTATGAGTATATTAGTATTTTGTAAATATTTTATTTGTAAGTATTCTATTGGTTAATTTTTACTGATTTTTACCGTGCTTTAGTGAAGTTATTTTTATTTTTGAGACATCATCAATCGTTAGCCAAGCTGACATTGCGCCAAATCCTGTCTTATCAAGATCAAACGGCTTAATTTTCTGCGGATTTTTTAGAAAAATAAGTATACAATATTTTTTATCTTTAAATCTCTCAAAAAATTCCACAATTTTTTCTTTTTCTAGCCCATCATTTTTTCCATATTTATTTAATAGTTTTCTAACCTTTTTCGGTGTAAGGTCGGATAATTGTATGACCTTTCTTACCTTTGTTCTTATTTTTACTGGTTCACCAGAATCCTTAAAGTAAATTGTCTCACCCTTCTTAATACAATCCCACGGTCTATATTTTACTGAATACCAACGAGATTCGATCTTTTTTTGGCCACTCAAAATCTTCTGTGTTAATCTCCACGATTTTCTCATTATTGCCACATGCTCCATATACTATTTATTTATTTGCCAAGAACCTCTGATGCTCTTCCGTATTAAGTTCACCACACTTCTTGTACTTTTTTTCGGAACCGCAGAAACATGGGTCGTTTCTACCGATTTTTTGACCGCTTGGAGTTTTATGGATAACTTGAGAAATATTTTTAGATTGGGCGGTTATTTCTTCGGCATTTTCCCGAGTTTCGATCAACTTGACCGGCGCGTTATAAAACTTAACTGCAGATTGAATTTGTGGAATAAGTTTCAAAATCTCCTGCCTGATAGAAAATTCCATATTTTTGAAAAGTATCAAACCTTCCTTTTTGTACTCAACTAGAGGATCTCTCTGGCCGTAAGCTCGGAGATTGACGCTAGACCTCATATAATCCATCACTTCCAAATGTTCCACCCAATACATATCCATGGCCTGTAAAATAACTCTGCGTAATATTAAAATATAACCCTCGTTTGCCTCGGATATTTTTTTTTCGATTAACTCTTTTTCTGAATCAGGTGAACCAACTAAAATGTCTCCAATGTATGATTTGACCTTGTCTTCACTCCCAAGTAAAATATCTCGCCTTCTTCCGTAAAAAATTTTTCGCTGATAATTCAAAACATCGTCAAATTCCAGAACATGTTTTCTGGCGTCAAAATTAAACCCTTCTATTTTTTGCTGGGCGCTCTCAAGTGAGCGAGTAATCATTCGGTTTTCAATCGGTTCGTCTTCTTTGATACCAACCTTACCCATCATATTTTTTATGGAATCTCCGCCGAAAACCCGCATCAAATGGTCATCAAGCGACACAAAAAATTGGGTCTGACCCGGATCGCCTTGTCGTCCAGATCGTCCCCGCAATTGGTTGTCAATTCGTCTAGCATCATGTCGTTCAGTTCCAAGAACGAAAAGTCCACCAAATGATTTGACTTTCTCATAATCTTCCTTGCTTCCTGGATTGCCACCTAGTTTTATATCCACTCCTCTTCCGGCCATATTAGTGGCAATAGTTACGGCAGAAGGACGCCCGGCTTGAGCGATAATTTCACCTTCTCGTCCGTGATTTTTGGCATTTAAAATTTCGTGTGGCACTCCTTCGGCTTTCAAAAATTCAGACAACATTTCGTTTTTCTCAATGGAAACCGTGCCGATTAAAATTGGCTGGCCTTTGTTGTGACGTTCTTTGACTTCCCGAGAAATGGCCCTAAATTTTCCGACTTCGGTTTGAAAAATAAGATCATTTTGATCTAGCCTGGCATTTGACATATTAGTGGGAATAGCCACGACATTTAAACCATAGACTTTGTAAAACTCTTCCTTGGAAGTCATGGCTGTGCCGGTCATGCCGGAAAGTTTTTTGTAAAGCCGGAAATAATTTTGAAAGGTGATGGAAGCAAAAGTTTTGGATTCTTTTTGTATTGAAACATGTTCTTTGGCTTCAATGGCTTGATGTAAGCCCTCGGACCAGCGTCGTCCGGGCTGAAGCCGTCCGGTAAATTCGTCCACAATCACCACTTCCCCGTCTTTGACCACATAATCTTTATCTTTTTTAAACAAGGCCCTGGCCCGAACGGCCGTTTCCAAGTGATGAACATATTTAATACCTTTTTCTGTGTAAATATTTTCCACATCCAAAAGTTCCTCGGCCTTGCTTATTCCAGAATCAGTCAAGGCTATTGATTTAAATTTCTCATCAACGGTGTAATGCTGACCCTTCTCAAGTTTCATAGCGATGTCAGCAAAACGATTATACAAATCCTCCGAATCGGTTGTCGGAGCGGAAATAATGAGCGGGGTGCGAGCTTCGTCAATTAAGATGGAATCTATTTCATCAACAATGGCGTAATTCGGCTCTTTTTGTCGCAAATTTTGTTCTTCATACTCAAGATTGTCTCTTAAATAGTCAAAACCATATTCATTGTTTGTCCCATAAGTAATATCGGCACGATAGGCTTCGCGGCGAGTGCAAGGTCGTAAAAATTCATTGACTACTTTAAACGAGGCCACTTTGTCTCTTTCTTTATCAAGCTCGCTTGTATGAGCCGGGTCGTATAAAAAAGATTCCTCGTGATTTAAAACCCCGACTGAAACTCCCAAAAAAGAATAAATTTCTCCCATCCAAACGGCGTCACGCCTGGAAAGATAATCATTGACCGTTACAACGTGAACGCCAAGACCTGTCAGAGAATTAAGATAAGCCGGCAAAGTGGCTACCAGCGTTTTTCCTTCTCCGGTTTTCATTTCGGAAATGCCCCCGCGGTGTAAGATAATCCCTCCCATAAGCTGAACATCAAAATGCCGTTCGCCTCGGCACCTCTTGGAGGCTTCACGAACAACAGCAAAAGCCTCCGGCAATAAATCATCCAGGTTCTCCCCGGCTTTAAAACGATTTTTAAATTCGGCAGTTTTGGCTTTCAAGACATCGTTAGGCAGAACTGAAAGATCATTCTCCAGAGAGTTAATTTTAGCAATTATTGGACTAAGCTCTTTCAAAATTTTGGATGAATCATCGCCAAATAACTGGCTTAAAAACGACATGATAAGCTGGATTATAACACAAAAATTCTGCGTTTAACAGAATTTTTATTTGCGCCGATGGTTGGTTAGCGGAAGCGAACCTCCAACGAATGAATACGTGAGTGCGAACCGCTAACCAACCATCAGAACAACAATTTAATTTTAGACTTATATGGTTAAAAATCAAGTACGGAAAAAGGCCACCGAAGTGGCCCTCTTCCTAACATTCGTTGTTGATACGCCCACATTATTGCAAAGCAATCCTATAAAACGCACCCACATGGGTATCATACCATAGGTTTACATTAAATGCAAACCTAGTTAATTTTAAATCATACCATTAAACCGCGATCGTTGGTAAATGGTATAATTTAAAATTTTAAATCTAAAAATCAACTATTCTGGATTTGCTTGATGTAACCCTCCCCCTCGGCCTTAAAGCTAGGATCGTCTTTTATCATTTGACTGATTATGTCTATGGCTTGTTGTTTTTGGCCTAAATTGACGTAAGTTGAGGCAAGATCTAATTTGTTTTGTTTATTGTTTGGATCCTTTTGAATCCTGGCGGATAAAATGTTTATAACGCTGTTATAATCGCCTATTCTGACGTAAGTAGTTAAAAACCTGTTGTCAAAAATAATGGTATCTTGGTCTATGAAAGTAGCCATTTCCTTCAAGACTGCGGAGTTTTTTGTGTAAATCGCTCCGATAGTGTAAATAATTCTTGATTCTTTTGATTGCGGGTTTAATTCATAAGCTTGTTTGAAAAGTTCAAACATTTTTTGGTTATTGCCCTGACCTATATACGAAGTCCCCAGTTCAAAATAAATTGACTGTTTTTTGGGAGATTCTTGCAGCGCTCTTTCTAAATATTTTACAGCTTGGTCGTATTGGCCGAAGCGATTGAAAAAACTGCCGGCAAAAACAAGATATCTGGCGTCTTTTGGAGTTTTTGCCACTTTTTCTTCAATTTTTCCCCTGGTGAAATCGTAAAATTGCTGTTTTATATTGTCCGGAGCTTGAGAAGAAAATACATTTGAAGTGAATTGGGCTAATTGCTCCAAGGCCTCACTACTGCCAAAACTATTGTAAGCAAAAACTTTTTTAAATAATTCCAGATGCTTTTCTAATTCTGCCAATCCGTTAATATTGATGGCTTGGATTAAAGTTTTGTTGGCTTTTATGGCTGGAATATTAACGTAATATATTGTCATTGCGGTAAGAATAATCACTATAGGAGTGATTATAAAATTAGAGATGTTGTTTCTAAATATTTTGGTGTAGAATTTGGAATTAGTTTCTGCCTTTTCCACACTTATAGAATGGACATAAGCCAAAAAAGTGAAGAAAAGAATATAGCTTATGAGATTGTCAAAAACGAAAATGTTATGAAAAATATAAGCTACCATCATGGCGGTCAGAACACTTTTCTCGGAAAATTGCAAAATACTATTTTTTCTCCAGATGTAGTAGAAAAGGGTCAAATACATGCTGGCATAGGCCAAAAAGCCCACAATCCCGCCGGCAATCAGCCAATCCAGAAAAATGTCGTGAGTGCGATCAAACCATTCTTCCTGACCATAAAGTCCGGGGTCGTAATATTTGTTAAAAACGAAGTTAAAACTCTCCTGCCCCCAACCGAGCAAGGGACGTTCGGCAAAACCTTTTATAGCCATCGGCCAAACAAAATATCTTCCTTGAGATTGAAATTCTGACAAACCCAAATGAGAAAAACGAGACAAAACCGGACTGTTTTGAACCAAAGTTGTATTACGCAAAGAAATAAATCCGACAATTAAAATGATAAAACCGCTTATAATTCCGTAGGAAATTTTGCGCAAAGTTTTATTTTCTCGCTCTCTCCAGGCCAAGAAAAGACTGACGATAAAAAGTCCGCCTAGAAAGCCTAGGATGGCCCCTCGAGTGGCTGTAAAATAGAGAATTATAATTTCAAAAAGAGCCACTGAACCATAAAGCCATTTTTGCCAACTTCTGGCCTCTTTGAGGAACATAAAAAGGCATAGAAAAATATGGAAAACAAGATAAATGGCGAAATATGTGGAATTGCCGAAAGTGGCATCAACCCGAACTCCACCTTGATTGATCGTAGCCCAACCGAAAAGTTGAAATAGGCCATAGAAAGACATCAATACACTGGCTAAGATGGTCGCATTAAACAATCGATTCCAGTTTTGTTTTATTAAGACAGAAGAAGCCACAAAATAATAGGCAACCAAGTGAATGATCAGGACAAAGCCTTCCATTCGCTCGTAATTGCTCCAAAAACTCTTGTAAGGATTGGCGCTTAAAAGATCTGAAACAAAAATGGCCACGACAAAAAACAAAACTGATTTGGTAATCCAAGACATTTTCGGCCGATACTGGGCGTCAAGAAAGGCTAGAATAATCCACAGACCAAAAATTATTTCAACCAAAATTCTAAAGGTAAAACCTTTGCCAGATATAAACGGGAAGAACATTGCGCCGGGGACAATAAAACCGATAAAAGGGATCAAAAACAAACCAGTGAGCACGGAATAATTAAGAATTTTTTTTGTCATTTGAACAGTATAACAAATGACTTTTATCTGCGCCAGTTAAAAAATTAGACAATTTTTACTTCTGGAACCGGGATGATAAACTTCACTCCCATTTCCCTTAGGTCCTTTTCTTTTTCAAGAATAGTATCGGCATAATTCCAGGCCAGAAGCAGTATGTAATCAGGTTTGGATTGGTAGAGTTTTTCTGGATGATAAATGGGAATATGAACACCGGGCACATATAAGCCTTGCTTTATGGGAGTAGTATCAATAATATAGTCGATTATTTTCGGACCAACTTCATAAAAATTTAAAAGTGTAGTGCCTTTTGCCGGAGCCCCGTAACCGACTATTTTTTTGTTTTTTGATTTTAAATCGTTTAACAACTTTACCGTATTAGCTTTATTTTTAATTACATTTTTGGAAAAATCTGCAAATGTTTTTACCTCATGTAGACCATTTTTTTGCTCAATTTTTATAAACTTAGAAACAGAAGGTAAGGGTTTTTTATTTTTTGCCACATATACTCTAAGTGATTGCCCTTGGGTCGGAACTGTCTTTACATCAAAAATAGACAGACCAACGGAATTTGCTAAATATTTGATTGCATGAAGAGAATAGTAGCAAAGGTGTTCATGATAAATCTGATCAAAACAACCCTCTACAAGAAGATTTTTAACCCAATGAGCTTCAAATATAAATACACCTTTATCACCGATAATATCCCCCACTCCTTCAAATAATTCCCTGACAGTGTCTGTATGAGCAATGATATTGTTTGCAGTCACCACTGTTGCATGCCCGTATTTTTTTATAATACCTTTTGCGACTTTTTTTGAAAAAAATTGGTTTATTGTTTCAATTCCCCTCTTTTTCGAGATTTCCGCGATATTTTTTGCCGGTTCGATATTTAACACTTTGCAGTCATTTTTTAATTCGTTAAGTAACGTTGCATCATTTCCCCCAATATCTATAACAAGATCGCTCTTTGACTTAATAAATTTTTTAATAATTTCTTCTCCATATTTTTTAAAATGGTCTATCAGTGGCGAGCTTGATGCTGTTATGAAATAATAATCGCTAAACAATATCTCGGGATTAACCACATCAGGAATCTGAACAAGCGAGCAGTTGTTACAAAAATAAACTGAAAGGGGGAAAGTTTTTTCTTTCTTTTTCAAGTTTTCCTTGCTTACGAATGCATTTGCTAGAGGAGTTTTATTTAAATCCAGAACCTTGGTTAAGTTTGTTGAATTGCAAACACGGCAATTATTTCTGCGATAGTAAATTTTCATTATCTTTTCATTATATAATCTGACCATTCTTCTTTTATATAATCTTTCAAAGCATCTTGCCATGACCTCATAATTTTAACTTTTGATAGCATGCCTTCATTATTTTCCTTCTGGTCTGAATAAACGTGACTAAAAAAACTTGGCTCAACTTCAGTAATTTTTGTAGCCGAGCCTGTTATTTTAACAATTTCCTTGGTAATATCCACCCTTGATGGATTACCTCCATTAGAAATGTGAAAAATTCCCTTATCGTTATTTAGAATCATTTTTTTTATGGCTCCCGCCAAATCTTTGGCATAAGTTGGTGAGCCAAATCTTTTTTTTACAACTTTTATTTCTGGTTCTCTCATTTTCTGAATAATTGCTGAGATAAATTTTTTATCAAGTTTGCTCCCCCCACCAAACATCCAGCATGCTCGACCGATAACATAGTCATCTAAAACACCCTGAACAATCAATTCTCCTAGAAACTTTGATTTTGCGTAATAACTTTGAGGATTACACGCATCATTTTCTGTATAAGGACCATCTAACCCGTCAAAAACTGCCGAGGTTGAAATGTAAATCATTTTGGCTCCGACACTTTTGGCGGCTAAAGCAATATTATAAGTTCCAATTGAATTGACAATGTAGGCGTGCTGTGGATCCCTTTCACAACGTTCAACGTCGGTTTCAGCAGCCAAATGAACAATAAACTTCGGGGAATGTTTAGAAACCACGGAAAGTACCTCATTTAAATCAGTAATATCAAGCGAGCGATGGTCCAATTTAATACCAAAATCTATATAACTTCCAACAACGCCATTTGCACCAGTAATCAAAACCTTGGATAGGATTTCCCGAGAATTATCATGCATAATTGAATCATATTAGCATTACCTGATTAATTAACCAAATCCTTGGATATAAGTAACTACTAGTATCTTCAAATCATTAATATTCTAGTAAAATACCGCCCTTGTGATATCATACACACGATTATGGAGGTATTAAAAAATAAGGGTATAAATGGCCTGAGATATTTGGAACGCTACACCAAAACCGACATGGTTTATCTAGTTAAGGGTGGTTTTTGGTCTATTTTCAGCCAGATAATTGTTACCGTTTCCACCCTCCTCCTGGCAATGGCATTCGCTTATTTTATTTCAAAAGAAACTTATGGTCAGTATAAATTTATACTATCACTGGCAAACATTCTTGGAGTGTTCACTCTGACTGGACTTGGTACGGCAGTTATGAAATCCGTGACAGGTGGTTTTGAAGGAACGTTAAACGATATCTTTTGGAAAAATATAAAGTGGAGTGTTTTGTTTTTTTTGGTAATTCTTGGTATTTCAATTTATTATTTTGTAAATGAAAATATCTCTTTGGCTATATCAATGCTAGTGGTCGGATCTTTCTCACCATTTATAGCCAGTACTAACTTATACAACTCTTTCCTCGTAGCAAAAAAGGATTTCAAGCGAAGTTCAATTTATTTTAATCTTATAGGAAATGTTTTTCCCGCATTTTGCCTTTTTATAACAATGCTCATAACTAACAAACCTATATGGTTTGTGGCTGTTTATTTTACTTCCAACACATTGATTGGGCTAATTCTTTATTTAAGAGTCTTAAAAATTTATAAACCAAACGACAAAGTGGACTCGGGAGCCCTTGGTTATAGTAAACATTTAAGTATAATAAATATTTTAGGAACAATTGTAGATAATATAGATCAAGTACTAGTTTTTCACTATATTGGACCTGCTCAACTGGCAATATACAACTTTGCCATCGCTATCCCCAACCAAATAAAAGGACCTATGAAAGGTTTGGCCAGTTTAATTTTTCCGAAATTCGCCGAGCGCAGTGATAAAGAAATCCGACACGGTATGAAAAATAAATATTTTTTACTTTTTATTTCCAGTATTGTTATAATAATAACTTACATTGTGCTGGCTCCATACATTTTCCATATTTTATTTCCAAAATATACTGATTCTATTTTTTATTCTCAAATATTTGTTTTTTACTTTTTGGGTATGATATCTTCCCCCGCTGAAGTTTATCTGATAATAAGAGAAAGAATTAAGGAACAATATATAGGAACTATTTTAGGTACAATAATACAAATTGTTTTACTATTTGTCGGTATACTATATTGGGGACTTATTGGATTAGTCCTGGCTCGAGTAATCACAAAAATATGTTGGAGCACAACAAATATCCTTCTCTATAATCGAGCGTCTCGAGAGACGACATAAATTAATAAAATGAAAAAACATTTACCGAATGTAACCCTGATCACTTTTGACTGTGTCAATCTAAAACAAACTTTAGTTGCAGCTGACATCTGTGAAAGAGAATTTTCTTTCGGCGCAGTGAAGATTCTTTCTTCAATTCCATCAGACGATCCGAGAGTAGTTCCTGTGCCAGAACTACTTAATGATTGGCAGAAATATTCCTTATATTACATTTCCGAGGTTGGTAAATTTGTTGATACTAAATATGCTTTATTTTTTCATCCAGACGCATTCATCGCCAATCCTGCCGCTTGGGATCCAGATTTTCTAAAATATGATTATATCGGTGCGCCATGGTACCAATTTGGAAAGCCAATGATAGGAAGTGGTGGTTTTAGCATAAGAAGTAAACGATTACTAGATTATTATGTAAAAAATTACAAAAAAATTGGGGGTTCTTATCATCCTGAAGACTTGTGGGTTTGCGAAATTGCTCGTCCATATTTAGAAAAAGAGGGCATGGTTTTTGCCCCAATTGAAATTGCTTCAAGATTCAGCATCGAGGGAAATAACAGAGGTGTGGTATGGAATGGCCAATTTGGATGGCATGGCCAAAGATCAACTGATATGTCAAAATGGTTTGAAAAAAACCCCGAATACAAAGAGGTCTTTCAGCAAAAATTTGATAATTTTACAGAATTTATGCATAAATATCCTGTCTATGATGGAACTGTCCATGTTTTTATGTCTAAACCGATTCAAGTAGAGAATTATAAAAAACTTGCCATTGGAGAGAAAAATTATGATTGCAAACTTGACATGGATCTTCTTGGATTAGATGAAATAAAACCAGGACATAAGATAGTATATAGACTTTTTAGAATCTCTTTAGAGAAAGTGGGTATTCAAACATTTGAACGTGTAGTAAAAAAAGTAGAAAATTTTTCCTCAAAAAAGGATCTGCTATCTGCTTATCCTGACATAAAAATTACCCCTTCTTTTCATCTTCCCAAATGGAAACAGAAATTAGGAATTATTTTGGGTAATATAATATACCCCACCAAAACATCATATACTTTGTTTTGGTTTAAGGAATTAGAAAAACGTCTAGATGGAGTGACCCACCTAGACGTTTGAGGACCTGTTGCTCTTAGACAACAGGATGGTGGAACTTTCCACCTTTCCTGCCGTACCACACAACTTCCTTAGCGTAGCGTTCAAGATCTCCACCAAAATCTGTCTCGGCTTTGATAGTGAGACTCATCGGCATTTTTTCTAGCCTAACCGACGGATCCCGCAACCTACTCAAGTACTCATGCAGGTTGTAATGGAGCTCGATCGATACTGGCGGAAGATTCGGACCAATAATCCTCGACGATGCGTACAAGACGACATCGTCGAGTAAAACCGGATCAATCTCGCCCAGACCCAAATCACGCACCAGCACATTCAGAAATCCACGGATCTCTCCGTAAGACTTCTCCTTGTAGGTAATCAGATTCAGAAACGTGGCCTCCTCCAGTGGCCAGTAAATATTCCCGAATCGCGGAAGAATCCGGTCTAGACGCCCACCGCCTTGCGCTGCTCTGACGATGTTCCAAGTCAGAGCGACTTCTTCACCGATAAACGTTTCCTTGTTCTCGGTGAAGTAATTAACAAGCTTCTCGTAGAAATCGCTATACTTCAAACCGAAAAACTTGTGGAAGAAGATAGCGATGTGTTGAGTCAGTCCAAGACAATGAAACCCCTGAACTGCCCAGTAAAACATGTACGCCCAACACCAGTCCTCTCGGGACATGGTTGACGTCTCCACAATCGCCTCGCTGTACTCAGTTAGTGACTCCGGTTCTGGGGTTGAGTGTGCCAGAAGAATCGGCATACGCACCGACTTTATCTGGTGCACCTCAACGTATCTCGGATCACTCATCTCCGAGTTGGGTAACGCTGTACAAGGATAGACGTAGATGTTGACGTTGTCGTCTTGGCCATCAATCAGAGTGTCAATGCCATCCTTGGTGCTTTGGTAAGATTCTCCCGGCATGGCCAAGATAAGTTCGGTGTAGGTGGCAATCCCCGCTTCCCTGTACCGATCCATCAAGTGAGAGAACTGCGTAATCTTGATGTTCCTTCTCTTGACAATCGTGAGCGTCCCCTCGTCCATGGACTGAAACGACAACGTGGCGCCCTTGTTCATTCCAACATCCGACAGAATCTTGACGATTTCAAAGATCTTGTCGTTGCTGTTTTTTGCAGTGCACATCCGAAATCTCTTCGGATATCCATTGTACCTCGCGCGAGTCTCCACCATTTTCATGGTGAGATCGTGATCACGAGGCAAGATGCCATAGTTGGCATCACAATTGAACAAGTACTCCGCCTTGTTTCTACCGAACCAGTCGAACTCTGCGAGAATCCGATCTATGTCAATAGAAAACATTTTGGAGTAAGTGGCTCCGCCCCAGTCACAGAACGTGCAAGAGTACGGGCAACCACGATTGGTCTCCTGACTGACATTGAGCGAAAATCCTCGTCCCAACATAAAGTCAAAGATCCCAGCAAGGTACGGCGAAGGCAAGATCGACAAGTCTTTCACCCTCTCGCGCGACAAAGTCTTCAGGGTTTCCACCCCTTCTACTCTGACACTCAACCCCGTTATGCTGGTATAGTCCGGACTTGCCGAAAGCGACTCCTGAAGGATATCAGCGAACGGCAACTCACCCTCATGATGGACTAAAATATCCACGCATGGATACTTTTCGAAAAATCCATCCGAGGCGTTTGGCACCTGCGTTCCTCCAAAAACAATGAGTGCTTTGGGAAAGGCTTCCCTCACAGCTCTGGCTAGAGTCGTGTTGTACTCCCAGTTCCAGAGGTAGCACGAGAAACCGACAACCGTCGGATTTTTCATGTTTCGGACGACACTCACAGGATCTTCTCGTAAGAAAAGTGGTTCCTGAAAGTTGAAACTGTTCCTAATTTCTGGAACAGTTTCGGCGTATGCTTGAAGCGAGCCGACGGAGTATGGGACAAAAACGTTTTGCCCATACTGGTAGTTTACCTG
Source organism: Candidatus Zambryskibacteria bacterium RIFCSPLOWO2_02_FULL_39_26 (assembly GCA_001825395.1). Lineage (GTDB taxonomy): Bacteria > Patescibacteriota > Minisyncoccia > Phycocordibacterales > DATDWN01 > C7867-006. The sequence goes on along the minus strand of MHWN01000005.1, from coordinate 36,592 downwards.
AACCAGCTGGACATTGCGTTTTCTGTTCATTTCAACCTTCCCTTTTCTGAATTTTTTGGGTCTATCAAAGAACCCTTATCTGTTTAAAAGAATACACTATTTTATGGATTAATCAAATAAATATTGAAAATTACTCTTTTTTAAGAGGTTATGATAATATTCGGATATTAAATAATTCTTAATTTAAAATTATAGATGGACAATCAAAAATCTTTTTCTAAAGAAGCTCTACCTATATCCTTCAATAAAACCGTAAATATTGAAAAGCCAACTTTAGTAATGAAAGCTAGAAATGCTTGGGAAATGATATTCAAAGAAGGTTTTAGAGCTTTTTTGTATAAAATAAGACGCCTATTGTATTACAAAGGACGAGCATTACTCCGGAGAATTTTTAATTCACAGGCAGGAGAAAAACTAAGAGAAGAGGCTTATAAATATTATCTGGCGGAAAGAAAATTGCCAAAACTTTCCGTCATAGTTACCGTGCTCGGTCAGCATGAATTATCCAAACTTTGCTTATCCAAACTTGTTTCCTCTTCAATAGGAAAGATGGAGATAGTTGTTATGGATGGTGGTGGTGATTTTGTCATTGAAAAAGGAGATTTGCCAGACAAACCTATAAATATAAAAGTGGTTACAGACAAGGGAGGTTATCCTAATTTTAAATTTTGGATGGAAAATACTACCGGAGATATCCTTTTATTCATACATAACGATATTATGATAGAAGAGAATGGTTTTGATGTTCTACTGCGATACATATTTGAAAAGGATAATAGATTAGGAATGGTTGGATTTGTTGGTTCTGATGAAATGGCAGAAAATGGCAGTCGGTTATGGGGAACGACTTCCAATTTTCTAGGTAAGACATACTCATATAAAGATGAATCATGGACTGGCACTCCTGCGTCTCTTCATGGACAACGTTATGATGGATTAACACAATGTGTTGTTATAGATGGATGCGTTATGGCACTTCGTCGAAGCGCATGGGAAAATCTAAAAGAACCTAATTATCCTCCGCTTTTATATTATCACTACGACAGAATAATGAGTTGTCGAATGTTAGAAGCAGGTTACACACTAGCTTCAATAGGGACAGCTTGTGATCACCTTAATAATATGACAGGAGGAAATGAGAAAAAATGGCACGACAATGTTCGGGTAATATGTCAAAAAAACAATATACCGGGTATTAAAGATGAAACTGGAGAAATAAACTGGGATATATCCCTACACGCTGAAGCTAAACGTCTTTTTATTCTAGAATGGAGAGACGAGAAACATTTTATTCCAAGAAAAATATAAGGGTGACTTTTATGATATTGTATGCTAATTTTATTGATATTCATTTACCAAAAATGTGAGTCTTTTTTACAATTTTATGGCTAGACAAAAAATCGATAAAGAAACGAACAATAAGGGGGAAGTTAAGAGGGTCCTCTTAACTGGAATAGGAGGAAGTATTGGTTGTCATTTTTATGCCCACATAATGCACAATACAAACTGGCATGTCATAGGTGTTGCTAGTTTCAGACACAGAGGTTGGTCAGATAGAATTGCTCATATAATTGAAGGCAATCCAGAATGGCAAGAAAGACTGACTATGATCACTCATGATTTGATTGGCCCATTTTCTGAGGTAACAAAGAAAAAAATGGGAAGAATCGATTATATTATCAACCTTGCAGCTCTGTCTGATGTTGAAGCAAGCATACATGACCCAGTAACCTATTTCCAAAACAATGTATGGTTGACCTTAAACATCCTAGAATACGCTCGTGAAGTTAAGCCAGAAACGTTTATTCAATTTTCTACTGATGAAGTATACGGACCATCAAACGGTGTAACAGGGTTTAAAGAATGGGCACCTATTGTTCCCTCCAATCCTTATGCTGCCTCAAAAGCATGCCAGGAAGCAATCGCAATTTCCTACTGGAGAACATACAATGTACCGATCATTATTACTAATACGATGAATAATTTTGGAGAAATGCAACAAGGATCAAAATTCCCTGTTATGATTCAGAAATTAGTTGAAAATGACCAGACAGTTATAATTCATGGCAAGAAGGGTGATATCGGTTCACGTTCATATATTCATTCAAGAAATTCGGCAGATGCAATTTTGTTTATTATTAAAAATCTTCCTCCATACCTACACATACCGGACACAATAGACAAACCTGACAGATACAATATTGCTGGCGACAAGCAATTGGATAACTTGCAATTATCACAACTTATTGCCAAATTGATGGGCAAAAAACTTAAATACGAACTGAAAAGTTCTCAATTTACACGACCAGGACATGATAAGCATTATGGACTCGATGATTCAAAATTAAAAAAGAAAGGATGGAAATCACCCGTGTCGTTTGAAAAATCTTTAAAAGATACGATCGAGTGGCAAAAGAAAAATAACAAATGGCTGTAAAAAAAATAAGTGACCAGGTTATAAAAGGAAATGCTTATAAGGACAGAAACAAACGTCAGTGGTTGATTGGATCTTTCATTGATGAATCAAAAGGATTACGAAAGGATTCGACAGTTGAAGTTATGTGGTCCATACATAGCGCTGGAGATAAAAAAGATGGTTGGACTAAAAGTGTTGAGGCTAAAACCTTGACAATCTTGGTAAAAGGAAAATTCGTAAATATTTTTCCAGAAATTGGCGAATGCTTAATGGAGACCGAAGGAGATTACTTAATTTATCCCGCAGAAATTCCACACACTTGGAAAGCGATTGAGGATTCAGTGTTAATTACTGTTCGCTGGCCATCTAAACTGAATGCCATCAAAATAGTGTCAGAATTAGGAATTTAAAAATAATTTTACTGTATTCAGAAAGCGAATAAAACCTTGTCATTAAGCTCAAATATGATATTGTACAAAGTAAAAGAAAACAATAAACAAATGAAAAAACACAAAATCAGATATGGGGGCGCGATGATTGGAGACGAAGAAGTTAACGCTATTATTAAAACAATCAATAAAGATAGGGGTAATTGGCAACAAGGCGAGGAAGGGGCAAAGATGGAAGAGGAAGCAGCTAAATTCCTGGGTGTGAAATACGGAATACTGACTAACTCAGGCTCGTCTGCTGGACTTCTTGCCCTTTCAGCCTTGGAACTACCAAAGAGTTCGGAGGTTATCATATCTGCCTGCACCTTTCCCACTATATTCAATATCATAATTCAATGTGGCCTTATCCCTGTCGTAGTTGATGCAAAAATTGGCACATACACCTTTGACGTGGACGAAGTCGAAAAAGCTATATCTAAAAAAACCAAAGCCATCATCGCTATACACCCAGTGGGGAACCCAGTAGATATGCCAAGACTTATGAAAGTTGCCCACAAACACAAGATCAAAGTCATAGAAGACGGATGTGATACTTGGGGAGGTTCAATAAATGGAAAGATGCTCGGTTCATTTGGGGATATTTCAATCACCTCATTTCACGCTGCACATATTGTTTCTATGGGAGTGGGGGGTGGAATATTTACAAACAACAAAGAGTTGGCTCAAAATGTCAGAATGTACCGAGACTGGGGCAGACAATCTAACACCGATAGACCTCACAATGTGAAGACTCTTCCAAAAGATTACAATCCTCGTTTTGTATACGATAAAATGGGCTATAACTTCCAGATACTAGAACTTCAGGCAGCTATGGGTAGGATTCAATTGAGAAAAGCGGATAAAATAAGAAAGTTGAGAAAAACTAATTTTGATTACTTATATAAACATTTAGGTAAATATCCTATGATACTTCCTAAATCTGTAGATGGAGCAGATATTTGTTGGTTTGCTTTTCCTTTAACTTATGATGGAGATAGGGGTAAATTAGTGGCACACTTAGAAAAAAATGGTATAGAAACACGTTCTATGTTTGCTGGTAATATAACCAGACACCCCGCCTATAAAAACGTAAAGTACAGAATCGGCTCCAAATTAGATGATGCAAATTACATTCTTAGTCATAGTTTTTGGATAGGAGTTCATCCTCGGATGGACCAAAAAGACAGAGAATATGTTGTAAAGATATTCGATGATTTCTTCAAAGAAAAAACTGGAAATGAATGAAAAAAAATTACTAAGCATACTTTTACCTACATATAAAAGACCATTGTTTCTAGAAACAATGGTCACTTGTTTAATCAACCAAATTAAAAAAGGTGGTTTAGAGGAAGCTGTCGAGATCATCATTGGAAACGACGCCTCAAGAGATCAGACAGACAATTACATAGATGAAATCAAAAAACAATATAAATTTGTCCGCGGTTTCAATCATCAAAAAAACCTTGGACTCTCTAAAAATATCGAATCCCTGTTAAAGGAAGCTCTTAGTGAACATATCCTTATTTGTGGAGATGATGACTTATTACGCGAAGGAGCTATAGAATATTTCATAAAATGCATAAAAGAAAAAAACCCTAATTTTATCCTGGTTAACACATCGAATATGATTTCTCTAGATGACGCCAATCATAACTTCAAAATTGTTCTGGAAAATCGTCTAAATATTAGTAAAGATGTTTTTGTAGAAGATTTTCAGAGAGATTATAAAATGCTGAGTAATATAAATAATTGGATGTATTTAACAAACCTTCTTCCATCTGTAATTTTTAGAAAAGATCTATTTTTAGAAGAAGAAGCTTCTGCAAAAAAACACCTACGATCAGAAAACCTGTACCTATGGCAAGCACAAGTTTTAATAGGAATTAGTAAGTATGGACGATTTCTAATTATTGCAAAACCTTTTGTACTTCACCGTAAAAATGAGACGAGCTGGACACAGGATAGTAGAAGTATTGTATTTTTTAATATATTTGATAATGAAGAAGTGGCTAATGTTATAAAAGAATACATACCAAGTGAATACAAAAATTATAAAAAGCTCTATGCCGCTTTTACTATGGGCGGATTGATGTTAGATACACTTCACGGCAAAGATATAAGAAATTTCGCATGGATTACTCTGAGCAAAAACCTATTTTATTTCCCAGAAAATCTACAATTTTTAAGTATGGTTATAGCCCCGAAATTAATCACAAAAATATCTCCCGTATTACGCCAGTTTAAGAATAAAAAGTATTTTTTTAAATAGAACTTTTATACTAACTAAATTTTCAAAAAATGCGAAGTGTATTGATTTATAAATGAAAGTGTATTCGGGAATAACTTCCCCACCGAAAGAAAGTTTAAATTCGGTTACTCCGGCTTTTACTGGGTCATCCAAATTAATTGAACCCAGATCAAAAAGTCTAAATCCTTCTTTTTTGGCCCATAAACATATTTCCCAAACTATTCTTCTAGTAGCTTGAGCGATGATTTTATATGTTTCCTTGTCTTCTGTTACAACCCTTTTTGAGTAGATAGTGATAGTTTTAATGTTTGGTTTGTCTTCAATCAGTGATATGCCCGATATTTCTTGACCTCTGTATTCTGCGCTAAACAACCTATATTTTTTGAATTCATCAAATGAAATAGGTACTCGCCCTTGAGAATATTCAAAATTAGCATAAACCTTATATGAATTAATTGTTGGGTTTTGAGTATGTTTAAAAATTAAATCGCTGTTTTTAAATGTTCTTTTAACGTGTTTTTTAGTGGTATCGTTAAATTTATCAAAAATCTCTTCCTCGTTTAGTTTGATATCAATATACGTCAGTTTCTTTTTTCTAATCTTTAAATTTTTCGCTGAATACATTTTTACGAAATCTTCTGGCAGTTTATCATAACAAAGAGCAACCACAGAAGAATATCTGCCACTTTTACATAAATCTATAAAAACATCTGGACTGGAAAAAACAAATGTTTTTCTAAAAAATAATTTTTTTGTTTCTAAAATCATGAGGGTCAAATATTCATATAAAGCTCCACAGCAAATCTGCTAAGTGAATCCCCCGGTCCCGGAGTAATTCTTTTCAAATCAAATGGACCCGTTAAAATATCATGCAATTTATTGTATCCGTGACCCGTGCCAAGCCCATATGAGTATCCAGCTTGTTTGGACATATTCTTGATTTTTTCATTGGTTCTTCCATAAGGATACGAGATAGCAACAATTTTACCGATTTTCCCTTCAATAATAGATTTCGAGTCGTTTATCTCCTTGTGAAGGTTAGCTGGATCTAATTCAGAAAATTTTTCATGCTGAATGCCATGCGATCCTATTTCAAATCCATCCTTTTTAAGCTGAAGAACTTCTTGCCAATTGAGAAAAATGTCAAGGCAGTGCGAATCAAGTTTTACTTTGTATTTCGTTTCGATTTTCTCTATTTCTGAATTTCTTTTTTCCCTATCTAACCCCTTTAATTTCATAATATGCTCCTCTATGTGTTTGTGGTTCAATCCCGCCTTCTTCAAAAGATATCGAAGTTTGATTGTCCAAAGAATATGAGTCCTGTCCAAAAGTCCCACAGTAACAAAAAGAGTGGCAGGTATTTTATGTTTTTTCAAAACAGGCAGAGCATTAAGTAAAACATCTTTGAAGCCGTCGTCAAAAAAAATTATTGTCGGTTTTTTTATTTTTTCTAAATCTTTCCTTTCCAAATCCTTGAAGGTTAAGAAGGTGTGTCCGTTTTTTTTCATAAAAACTAACTGGTCTTCAAAATCTTTCTTTTTTACAGAAATATTGTGATAGAGAGAAGTATCTAGTTTTTCTTCATTCTTATCATCCCTTATACTGTGATAGCCTACGCAAAAAACTTTTTGTCCATGAAAACTACCAAACAGTTTGGCTAAGCCGGAATGATACGCTGTATTGACCACAACATGTTTTATTCCTTTTTTGATTAATTTTTTCATTTTATAAACTCAATTATCTTTTGGACTCTTTTTGCCCAGGTTAGATCCTTTATCTTCTCGTTTGCTCTTTCTATTAGTTTTTGGCCAAAAGGCTCATCTTGAAGGATTTTGGCCATACCTTCTGCCAAATCCTTACTACTCCCCGGGGCCACCAAAAAAGCCTCACCACCGCCAATTATAGCCACTAAAGAGGGCAATTTAGTCGAAATAATGGGTCTTTTAGCAGCCATATATTCAAAAATCTTCATTGGAGACATATAGTAATTATAATGCTCCGTTTCTGGAAAAGGGGCAATCAAAACATCAAAGGCTTGTAAATATATAGGCACTAGTTTGTAATCAACTCTACCTATGAGAATTATTTTTTTCTCCACACCTATTTTGTGACTCAAATTCTTATAATACTCAATGTCTTGGAGATGACCCCCCACCAGAACCAATATAGCATCTATTGGAAGCGCCTTCATGGCTAGGATGGCAACATCCAGACCCTTTTCCATACCTAAAGTTCTAAAAGCTCCAACATAACCTATTAATTTTTTATCCTTAGGAAGATTGAGTCTGACTCTGGCTTCATTTTTAGGTAGATTTAGATCAAACCTTTGAAGATCGACCCCATCCGGCGCAACTAAAATTTTATCTTCGGAAATTCCCAGATCAATTAAACGTTTTTTAATAAAAGGAGTCAGCACAACTAAACGGTCGGCTTTTTTCCAAATATATAAATGAAAAGATTTTATATTTTTGGGTAAAGAGTGAATTTCTAAAACAAAATTCTTGAAAAAAAACCCAACCAACTGCTCACGAGTATATAAAACATTATATTTTTTAAATAAAAGGTAAATTTTTACAGATAACAAAAACGTCAATGTCTGGATCCAGAAAAATATACCAGCATTGTTAAGAAAAATAAAATCTAAATTGAGTAGTTTTTTGATGGAGAAACTTTTCTTAATACTATAGTAAGAAAAAGGATCTTTTTTTATTTTATTAACTCTTTTGGGAACGATTAACTCCACATCACATCCATTTTGAACAAAAGCCTCGCACATCTGCATCACTTGTAAGCCGTGGGCATATTCGCTTGGCATTCGACTATTGGAAATGTAGACGAGTTTCATATTATTTAATCAAGAAAATATAGTATCCACTGACTTGATTAGTTTTTAGTTTTCCGGAAACTTTATCTAAAAAATATCCCAGATTTTCAAAAAGTTTAAACCTGCCCAAAGGAGAGAGTCTTATGAGTGTCCCGACCGCTCCACGGACTGGAGATATTTCCATTTTGGAAAAGTTTTTAAACAGGACTGGTAAAGAATCTTTGGTAAAGCGCCAATAATCTTTGTAGTATGTTTTTTCGGCGTGATAGTAGTAGAGAAACGGCACATAAATAAAGCAGTAACCTCCCGGTTTTAAGACACGATGCATTTCTTCACTTGCCTTCCAAGGATTTTCAACGTGCTCAAGAACAGCCAAGCAGATTATGGCCTTCTCGGAATTGTCAGCAAAAGGCATTTTATGTATATCGCCAACGATATCTGGACTAAAATCAGGAACCGAATCCATAATAAGATAATTCACTTTTTCTAGCATCGGCAGAATCCAGCTTCTTTCTGGGTCAAAGCGATTACCTTTCTTTTTTGAAACTCGCAGTCCCCCGCCAATATCAATAACTCTGCTCTTTTCGTTCAGTATTTTTGTCACTTTTTCTCTGAAAAACTGGTCCCAAGGAGCCATAATAGGCCTATATTAACACAAAAAACGAGTCACGCCGAGTATAGATTTATTATTTATTTGTAGCAACAATAATGAGATTATTTGGGTCTTCAGTTAAATCACCGAAGGAAAAAATAAGTCCTATTACTATACCCAAGAATGCGTAAATACACATAAATGGAAAAAGAAGGTAAAAAAGAAAATTTCGCTTGTATTCCGGAGAAGAAGACCAATCCCACCTGAAAGCTTTCAGAAAAAAATCAAACATATGAGAAGCATGCGTACTCCATTTACCACCTATTGGGATAAAATCTTTTATAACGAGACCGGTTTCTGAAAATACCCTCTCCGCCCAATAGCGTGTGAAATTATAGTAGTGGGTTGGTATTTCGTGCATGGCGGCGTTTTGAGGAACAACTATTATTGCCACTCCCCCATCTTTTAGTAAGCGTCTAATTTCTTTAAGCATCTGCTCTGGATGAAGAGTGTGTTCCATAACTTGAATATTTAGAATTGTTTGAAAACTTTTATCTCCAAACGGCGCTTTTTCTCCGTCACCCACAACCAATTTGTAACGAGAATCGGAAAAGTTTGTTGCGCTTTCCTTCAGGTCCAGCGAAGTCCAGGAATTGAAAGATATTTTTTTATTGTTTTGGGCAAATAAGAAAAAATCCCTGCCACCTATATCCAATACATCCCCTTTCATATATTTAGCCATTAACGGAAAAAGAGGCCCAAGCCTCCAAAGTCGCATCCTGGAAAGAAACTGTCTTGAAAGAAGAGTATTAATAAGTTTCATACAATCATCCAATAATACCAGGAAAGCAAAATATCACAAATCATAAACACTCTAATTTACTTTGTAAATGGAGGTATCGCCAATTTGTGTCAAAAAAGTCAAAAATCTATAAAATTTAAATTTTTCCACAACCTCTGGATATTTCTCATAGGATTTATCCAAAACTATGTAATCAACTTCATAAGTTTTAATCGCTTTTTCAAAACCGATGTTTTTATATTTATTGTAAGCGTTTAAAACTTTATCAATATAACTTTGATCTCCCGATGGCGTCTCTGGGTATGCATTGCCGATAATCAACTTTAAAATTTTTCTTCTTGATTCCTTGCTTTGGTAGGTTTCAATGAATTTATTTGTCCATATTTCTCTACTGGCTTTCCGAACCGCATTCTCGTCTATATTCTCAAAAAAACGAGAAATAACCCATCTATTTTCAAGTTCGGTGTCGGACATGAGAGAAAGTCCGGCGTTACTGTTAAAATAAAGATTGTTGCGGGTATAGATAGGAATAGCCCATATATAATCCTTGCCCAATACATAGGCAACGGAATCTCCCGGAGTATTGTCGTTAAGCCAAGTTGTCACATCTCCAAGATTTTGAGTAGTCCCAATATCTTTTGGTGAAACAATGATTTTCAGAGCGTATAAAATCTCACCTCTTTGCTTGTAAAAAATTCCGCTCGTAAAAATAACCACGAGACAGAGTAAAGCCAAACTGTATTTGGAAAGTTTTTTTATATCAATAAATAAGCTTGATATGACCAGAATAATGCAAACAAACAAAATCTCAATCGGATAAAAGTGCGGAGCAAATTGAATAATTTTTCCGGTAATAATATTTTGCCAATTCAAAATAATGCCACCGAGAACAAGCGAGATTCCCAGAAAGACCAGTTTTGTTTCAGGCCATGATCTTTCTCTTTTTGCCAATTTCCAAATCAAATAAACCAGAGGCAAACAAATAATCATAATAGCAATGTTTACGAAAGAACCTGGTATGTGGGTGTTAATGAACCCATTACGCAGATTGGTTTCGTCAAATAGCGGACTGATAAAAAGTTTTTGGGCGTGAAGCAAAAAAGGCACGGACCAGAGAATGGCCGGGATAAAAAAATAAATCCAATTTTGCAAACAATATTTAAAGTCCTTTTCTATTAGTGCTCTGAAAGAAGTTAATAAAACATAAACAACTCCGATGGTCATCCAATAAAATGGATAAATATAAACTAAAATGCCGAAAATAACCGATAATAATAAATTATATTTAATCAATTCTTTTTTCGAATGCTTTTTATCCACGATAAGCCATATAAGGCAGAGACCGGACAGAAGAAAGATAAAACTTAGTTGCGGATTAACTAGGCGATTAAAAGAAGATGTAAAGGAAATAAAAAATATTGCGGAAAAAATTAAAGATATCTTTCTTGATTTTGTTATTAAAAAAAATAAGCTGTACAAAAGCAAAACCGCGATAAACGGCAAAATAAAATCATTTATGGTGGTAGCCGTTCCCACAGAAACATTAAATACTTTGGCAAATATAGCATAATATGCGGGCCCTACCGGGGGTTGGGTATAGAGCGTCTCCTTATATTCCTTGATATACGGATTACCCATACTGAAATGTCCGTCATAGGCCTCTTTGACTTCGGCCATATAATGGTCTTCGTCATCGCTTAACATCGGATAAATTCCTTTGAAATTATCCAATCCGATTTTTTGAATTGAAAGCAAAGTTGGCAACAAAATTATGATCCCAACACAAAAAGCCAGAACCAAGGCTCTCCAATGGTTTTTAATTAAAAATTTAATCATTGAAAATTGTTTAGAAATTAGAAATTGAAAATTGAAAATTACCTCTTCTGTCCCAAGAAATAAATATGGCTAGCAATGTTTTCACTAGTTTTTATTTTATTCAAGAAAAAATCCAAATAACCTAGTGGCACAAAAAGAATCATAAAAAATATATAAAATATTTGATGTAACATATTAAAACCAAAAGAGAAAAGGGTGGCAAAATATTCTGCCAAAATCCAGTTTAGAGCGTTGCCTGAACCAAAATGTATACCAGAGTCAATCTTTCTAAAATCCTTAAACTGTTCCTCAAGACCCATCTTGCTCCATCTATAAAAATCATATGGAGAAGAATGAAAACTAAAGACAAATGGCACCACTAAATAAACCAAGCCTTTTGGTTTTAAAACTCGGTAGATCTCACTTACTACCTTTTCTGGATCGGGTGTATGTTCCAAGACACATTCAGAAATAACAACATCCGCAACTTTATCTTCAAACGGCAGATCGGCGATATCAGCCACGAAATTAACATTTTCAAACGGATAAAAATCTATATTTATAACATCTGGACGTATGGAAGTCGCTCCGGAACCCAAATTTAGAATCACTTTACCCACTGGAATATCATTTACGACCGTTTTTGCATTTGTTTTAGCAAAGGAAGGATTCATTAAGTTGTAAATAAAACTAAAAATCTTCGGGCTTTTTTTAATAAAAACTTTTATCTTATTTACAAAAGCATCGTTACTTTTTTTATCAAAACTTGCCCCTAATTCCTCCACACAGTAAATAACTTTGTCTTTGACATTGAAAATCTGCAAATCTTTTTTAAAAATCAACTTCTGAAAAGCCGTCTTTTGTAGAGGATTATGAATTAGTGTATCCATTTTTGAATTAAAGGAATCTTGCATTTTATAAGTATAATTTTTTTGTTTCCTCCACCGTAGACTGCCAGGTGAATTTCTTTGCTTGTTCTAACCCTAATCTTACCATTTTCTCTCTAAGTTCCCCATCTAAAAGCACTTTCCGCATAGAACGAGCTAATCCTGCAACATCTAACGGATCAAGAGTTAAAACTGCATTTCCACCAATTTCTGGCATGGATGTTACGTTGGAGGTAATAACAGGAACCCCGCTAGCCATTGCTTCTAAAACTGGAAGACCGAAACCCTCATTTAAAGAAGGAAAAACAAAAAGATCACTGCCTGAATATATAAAATTCAAATCTTCTTTTTTGGCAAATTCAATAAAAATAATATCATTTTTAAATGGAGAATTATCGGCTACGGCATATTCATAAACTTTCTTATAAGCTCCACCACCCACAATTAGGAGTTTTTGGTTGTGTTCGGAATATTTGGACCTCATTTCAGAGTAGGCTCTAATTAAGGATGAAACATTTTTGTGTGGCTGAAGACGGGAGATATCAAGAATATAATTCCCACTGAATCCATATCTTTCCCAAACAGCGCTTAGTGACTCGGTTTTATCTAAGGACTTGTATATTTCACCACCTCCCAGATAAATAACTTTGACTTTTTCCTCTGGAAACCCGTAGTGCTCAACAACTTCTGCCTTGGCAAAATTTGAATCAACGATAACTGTATCTATTGATTTGTGAAAATGTTTTAAAATAAAATTGAAAACCGAACGTGAAAATACAAAATATGTTGGAGCTGTTATGTCTCCCGCCCCGTGAACAGTAACAATAATTTTTTTTGCTGGAACAAGCCAATAGAATGGATAAACTCTCGGATGAAACCAGTGCACAACATCAAATGGCTGTTTCCTGTATTTCCAAAAGAATAAAAGTTGGGAAATAAATCGTGAACCGTACGGCAGTCTGACTTTGGGCATTATTATTTCATGAGCTTTTTTATAAAGGGGATCCATCACTTCATCATAATGAACTAAATAAAAATCAATTTCATTTGAAGAAACCAGTCCTTCTATAAGTTTCCGGGTATATAGAGCAATGCCCTTGGCCGATCGATTATCCATAGCATAACTCATTAACGCAACTTTTGGTCTAATACTAATCATAAAATTAACTTCTCTTTTCCAAAATAACTAAAACGTGAGAAAGAAAGACTTTATAAGATAAGCCAAAGATAGATAGAAGATCTTTTATTATTTTTTTGATACCGGATTTGGCCTTGCCTTGCTCCGGAATAAGATACCAAGAAAATTCTCCAGTCTTTACTGTTTTTATCATTCGCATTAGGTCAAAATAAGTGTAAAAATGCAGATTATTTTCTTCCAGCGGATTCTTTCTTAAAATTTTAATAATTATCGACCTCATAAATGCCGGGGAATAAGTCAAACCCCATATTCCTGTGTGGGTTTCTTTCGGCCAAAATTTGTTTGGAAAAGCCAGATAACACTTTCCTCCCAGCTTAACTACTCTAAGTATTTCCGACAGATAATTTTCTGGCGAGGTGGTATGTTCCAACACGCTGACTGATACGGCGTAGTCAAATGTGTTATCTGAAAATGGAAGCTTATTGCCATCATAGAGAAAAAAATTTACTTTGACTTTGCAATTTTCAGCATGAAGTTTGGCAATTTCATACAGCTCTTTTTCAATATCAATGCCAGTCATATTTGCACCAGCCAAAACGAAAGCGATGCTGACACCTCCAGAACCGGATCCAACGTCAAGAATTTTTTTGCCGGCAGGATTTCCCACCCGATCTTTAAAATCTTCTACAAGAGCTTGGGAATCATTAATTTTGTTCACCCAATCATTAATAATTTTTTCTTTTTCGGCTGTTGAGGCCCGAGTAAAACGCCTGTAAACATAATCTTTTGCTACTTTTTCTATTGAGAACGACATGGATTATTTTTAAATTTAAAATTTTAAATTATCTATGATTCTATCATAGATTCAGTATCTTATTTACGTGATTTTGTATAGAAAAGTCCTGGACTTTTTCATAAGCCGATTGAGCCAGTTTCTTCATTAGATTTGGATCACTTTTAAGTCTAGTTATAGCATTTTTCAATGATTCAACATTTTCTTTCGGGACCACCAAACCTTCTACTCCATTTTTTATTATATCTTCTCCGGCTTCGAAATCAGATATAATTATCGGTTTCTTTGAGGCCATAGCTTCAAGAATAACAATGCCCAAACCTTCAAATCTGGAGGCTAAAACAAAACAATCACAGATTGATAAAATTTTCGGTATATCGGATCGAGTGCCTAAAAAATGAACTGTATTATCAATATTAAGTTTCGTTGTTAATTTTTTTAAGTTGTATTCTTCCTTGCCATGACCAACAATAAGCAGGGTAGATTTATGATTAACTTCAGCAAAAGCTTTTAGAAGTATGTCGATCCCTTTTTGATAAACTAATCTGCCGATAGTTAAAAATACAAAAGTGTCTTTAGGTATTCCGAGTTTTTCTCTAGTTAATATATCCTGGCTTTTTTCGTATTTTGAAATGACGATTCCGTTATTAATAGTGATTATATTTTTCTCTTTTATCCCGTGTTTCAAAAGAGACCTTCTAACTGCCGAGGAGACGGCTATTATTTTCTTAGACCATTCTTGTAGAAACCTATCGATCTTATACATTTTTTCTGATTTTAATGTATCGTAAATATTGTGCTCAAAGCAAAAAACATTATTAATTCGTGCCATCTTGCATACAATTCGGACAATGGTGTTGGAAAACCATAAGTGAGTTAAGACTATGTTGGGTTTTTCTCTTCTAAGATAATTGAAAACTTTTATCCAATTAAAAATATTAAAAAAACTACTAAAAGAAACGGTTTGCCGATACTTTTTTGGAAGTTTTAATTCATCTAATAACGAAAATTTCGGCTCATTTTTGAGAGTAAGAAGTCTGACGTGATAACCCCGATTTAACATTTCATTTATATCATCAACAACAAGTCGTTCAGCTCCACCAACACCAAGGTTGTTTATACAAAAAAGAATCTTCATAATGGCGAATACTAACATATTACAAGCAGGATGTAACGTTGGAAAAACCGGTCATTTGTGCTAAAATTCTCAAATGAAAAAATTCATTTTGCCTGAAATTTCAGTGGTAATTCTATGTTATAAATCAGGTCAATTCGCCCGGATTTTTTACAAACGAGTTTCTGATGTCTTGGCTAAAAATAATTTGGATTATGAAATAGTCTTGGTCGGAAATTATCGACCGAATACTGGTGATAAAACACCGGAAGTGATCAAAGAAATTGCATCTTCAAATCCGCGAGTTAAGGCTGTTATCAAAGAAAAAACTTGTCCAGAAGAAGCAATGGGCTGGGATATGAGATCCGGACTAGAGGTAGCTAACGGAAAAACAATCACTGTTATTGACGGCGATGGACAAATGCCCCCGGAAGATATTCCTCGATTGTTTAGAACCATGAAAGAAAAAGAGCTGGATTTGTGCAAGGCTGTAAGAAAATCAAGAGGTGATGGATTGTACAGAAAATTCATATCACGAGCATTCAACCTCATAATGCGAATATTGTTTTTTGGAATTGAGGGTGACATAAACGGCAAACCAAAGCTTTTCACTCGAGCTGTTTATGACAAGCTGAAACTTGAATCCAACGACTGGTTTATTGATGCAGAAATAATGATAAAAGTCAGAAAGATGAATATAAGGATTGGTACTATCATGACTGATTTTCACAAAAATCCCGAGAGACAATCTTTTATTTCTTTCAAGGCTAATTTTGAATTTGTCAAAAATATTATTCGGTGGCGTATAAAGGAGTTCAAAAGATGAAAAAAATATTCATTACCGGTGCAAGTAGTTTTTTAAGTGGTAGTCTAGTTGATATTTTAAAAAATAGATACGACATTACTTTACTGGAACACAAAAAAGCGCTCTATTCTAAAGATGGTGATGAGATAAAAATTGTTCAGGGCAGTTTAGAAAATGTGGAAGAGTGGGGAAAAGCCATATTTGAAACAGATATAATAATTCACTTGGCTGGGGTAACGCATCCTAAAAACATTGGCTTGTATAAAAAGATAAATACGGACGGGACATCTGCCTTAGTTTCAGTGTCAGAAAAATATAGGGTAAAACAATTTATATTTATCTCAACTTCAGCAGTTGGCAAAAACTGCGGAGCCTACGGAAAATCCAAAATGGAAGCCGAGGTAATTTTAAAAAGAAGTAAAGTACCATATACCATTTTGCGCGTTGGGCCGTCCTATAGTGATAATTTTGAAGGAAAAGAAGGTTTGGCAAGTTTGGTAAAATTAGCCAGAAAAAGTCCGATCTTGCCTTATTTGACAGACAATAACATTAAATTTTCACCAATCCATAAAGATGACGTGGTAAACAGTATAATAGCTACAGTAGACAATAAAGAAACCATTTTTAAAACTTACACACTGAATGGACCAGAAATATTATCCACTAAAGAAGTTTTGTCCCGAGTATTAAATAAAAATAAAACCAGAAAAATACTCATACCTATACCAACTTTTTTAGCTAAAATTATTTTTTTCTTCTTTTCTAAAATTATAAAAATACTTGCTCCCGACCAGATGCAAAGAATGCTCTCAAAAAAAGAACCTCTAAGTCAAAATGTTCTAATTGACCTCAAAATTTCCCCGAGAAAATTTCTCAAATAAGTATTAAACCACAGTAGCAAAAAGAGAAAGTACATAATATATTAGACACTCGGTGTCTAATATATTATGATCAAGATATGAGAAGAATCAAAATAGTCCCGGAAGAGTACTACCATGTACTTAATAGAGGAAACAATAAACAATTAATATTTTTAGACAACAGAGACTACGCAAGATTTTTATTTTTATTAATTTACTTTCAGTCGAACATTTCAATATATAATATTGGTTCTTTTATCACCTACTTTATTAGACACTCGGTGTTTAATATTTCTGGAAAAATGCTGGAAAAAATGATAAGAAACAGAAGCGTGGAGCTTATCGTTTTCACCCTAGAACCAAATCATTTTCATATTACTATTAAAGAAATCGAGGAAAATGGAATATCAAATTATATGCAAAGAGTTCTTAATGCATATACAAAATATTTCAACACAAAACATAAAAAATCTGGACATTTATTTCAAGGTCCATACAAAGCAATTCATATAAAAAATAACAATCAATTATTATACCTTTCTACATATATACACCGAAATCCCAGAGAAATTTCAAAATGGAAAGGCAAAGAACATCTCTATCCGTGGTCAAGTTATCAAGATTATGTCACAAATAATCGATGGGGTGTGTTACTCGTTCAAGATATAATTCTTGGTCAATTTTCAAACAAGGAAGAATATGATAATTTTGTAAAATCCAGTACGGCGAAAGAACTAAAGGAGAATTTGGATAATTCTTACCTTGCAGATTTATAAAAATATTAAACACTCGGTGTTTAATATTTTTATAAATTTTTACTTTTAACTTGTATTTTCGACTGTTGAATTTGAATTTTTAATTTTTTAATTATACTCACTCCCCCTGAAGCAAAAAGGATGAATATAAATGGCCAGGCTTGAAAAGAAAGTCGCGGACCGGCGGCAGGCCCGGAAAGAAGCATTAAGTACCCTACAATGAAGACAAAGACCCAAACTAAATGGTTCCGCCTGTCCCTCCAAATGCCATAAAAAGCGATAATAAGGGCTATGAGCCAGCCTATCCTCTCGGCCAACTTCCACCAGTCTTTCAAAATACCTTGGAAAAATCCCTTCCAATCACCGGTGGTTAAGGAATTGATAGATCCGTAAACAAAAGGTCTTTCATTTTGAATGACCGAATCATAAGCGTCTCGGGCGAAAAGGATTGATGATGGAAAAAGAAAAGGAGTAGAAGTGATTAGGTGAAACTCGAGATAGGAAAAAGGATGATCCAGAATCGCCTTTCGCCCAATAGCGCTTATTTGTTTTGAATATCGGATATCGTGCCAGGACAAATCTTGCCAAGCAGAATCAGGAACGCCCGTAGCTTTTTGAAAAGCTATAATTTCATCACCTTCGTTCGTTCCGTTTATAACAGCTAAAAACTTTGGAATAGACCAGGACATATTGACCGACTCGAATGAATTGAAACTAGCAACTCCAACTTTGACATAATTTCTAATAATCCACGGCGTAACCGAAATAGCAATAAAAAGCAAAATAATGCCAATCAGACGTAATTGTTGTTTAAAAGGAACTCTAGCTACTAATAACGGGACAATGAAAATCGGCAAAGCGAAAATTCCCATTCCTCTTACATAAATTGCCAAGATAAAAAATACGGAAACCAAAAAAATCCTCCAGAAAATTTTCTGGTTGTTTATCTTTATCGCCAAATAAAACCCGATTATAAACAAAAAAAGGAAAAGAACGTCTGTCAGAACAAAAAGGGACAATGTGGCGGTTACTGGGTTTATTATAAATAAAGTCGCAGCAATTTCCCCCACATTTTTTGAAGAAAAGAAAATGCCGATTCTGCGAATGATAATAGCCGAAGCGAAAACAAGTATTATTTGAACTAAAGTTACAGCGAAATAAGACCCTGCTATAGTTTTAATAGAGGCAGCAAACAAAGGGTAGCCCGGCAATCTTAATGTTTCTACCCTTCCGTTAAAATTTAATCCACTGTTATTAATTAAAGACTCCGAAAGAGCAATGTACTCTATACTATCTTTTGAAGCCCCGGGTAAAACAGGTTCAATTCCCCTCTCAATTTGTACACGAGAAAGATATATGGTAAAAAGCCAAAGTAATATATAGATTGCAATCATTACAAAAAATAAAACTTTAAACCATTTAGAAAACTGATGTATCTCCTGCTTCAACTTTATAATTAATAACATGGAATTATAGTTAAACTATAACAAAAAATTGCGAAAACCTAAACCTAGTATTACTTATAAACACTAGAAAAACATTCGTTAATCTGCTATGGTGTTCTTATGAAAAAAGCCCTAATAACTGGTATCACTGGCCAAGACGGGTCATATTTAGCTGAACTACTTTTGGAAAAGGGCTATGAAGTGCACGGTATTATTCGTCGTTCAAGCTCTCTTAACACCAAGAGAGTAGACCATATACTCAAGGATCCACATATTAAAAAAGACAATAACCTCCATTTCTATTATGGAGATCTATCGGACGGAAGTAATATAAACCGAATACTCCAAAAAGTGAGGCCAGATGAGATTTATCATCTAGGCGCTCAAAGCCATGTGCGTGTAAGTTTTGATATGCCAGAATACACTGGAGACGTTACTGGGCTAGGAACACTTAGAATTCTTGACGCGATGCGAGAAGTTGGTTTAAATAAAACAAAATTTTATCAGGCTTCATCAAGCGAGATGTTTGGAAAAACAAAAGAAACCTCTCTAAAAGAAACTAGCCCGTTTCACCCACGTTCACCTTATGGAGTGGCAAAAGTCTATGCTTATTGGATTACCAAAAATTATAGAGAAAGTTATGGTTTGTTTGCGGTGAACGGAATACTTTTCAATCATGAATCTCCTCGTCGCGGAGAAACATTTGTCACGAGAAAAATCACGAGGGGTCTGTCTCGAATAAAACTTGGTATTGACAAAAAATTATACTTAGGGAATCTGGAAGCTAAAAGAGATTGGGGGTATGCAAAAGACTATGTAGAAGGTATGTGGCGCATGCTTCAAGCTAAAAAACCTGATGATTATGTCTTGGCAACAAATGAAACTCATGCTGTCAGAGAATTTGTCGAAGAAGCTGCGAAAATACTAGGTATGAATATACAATGGAAAGGAAAAGGAGTGAAAGAGAAAGGTGTTGATAAGAAAACAGGTAAAGTAATAATTGAGATTGACCCGGTATATTTCAGACCAGCGGAAGTGGATGTTCTTATGGGCGACTATAGTAAAGCCAGGAAAAAATTAGGCTGGAAACCAAAGGTTAAGTTTAAAGAGTTGGTGAAAATAATGGTTGAGTATGACCTCAAAGAAGAGAGAAGAAAAGTAAATCTCAAGACATGATCATGAAAAAGAGCAAAATTGATTTGGACTTAAAAAATAAAAAAATATTACTAACAGGAGGATACGGTTTTTTAGGACAACCTGTATTTAATGAGCTCATTCGTAATGGAGCCAAGGAAAAAAATATTTTTCGACCAAGGAGCAAAAACTTAGATTTGAGAATTGCAAAAAACTGTGCAAAAGCAGTGAAAGGAATGGGCATTGTTATAAACCTAGCAGCTACTGTCGGCGGTATAGGTTTCAATAAAAAATTTCCAGGAACTGCTTTTTATAATAATGCCTCAATAGGGATAAATCTTATAGAAGAAGCTCGTAAAGCAGGAGTAAAAAAGTTTGTTCAGATTGGCTCCGTCTGCTCTTATCCAAAAGTTCCACCAAGAATTCCGTTTAAAGAAGAGGATTTGTGGTTAGGCTATCCAGAAGAAACAAACGCCCCGTACGGTTTGGCAAAAAAAATACTTTTGGTTCAACTTCAAGCTTACAAAGAACAATACGGTTTCAATGGTATTAATCCAATCTTAGTTAATCTGTACGGTCCTAGAGACCATTCTGATCCAGCCAACTCTCATGTTCTCATCGCACTAGTACGAAAATTCATTGAGACGAAAGAGAAGAATAAACCTGAAGTTGTAGTGTGGGGCACAGGTCGCGCTAGACGAGAATTTTTGTATGTAGATGATGCGGCTCGAGCCATCGTTCTCGCCACAATGAAATACAGTAATGTAAATCCAATAAATATTGGTAGTGGTTTTGAAATAAAAATAAAAGATTTAGTTAAACTTATCACCAAAATTGTTAATTATAAGGGTAAAATTGTTTGGGACACCACCAAGCCCGACGGTCAGCTTCGTAGAAAACTCGATGTCTCAAAAGCTAAGAAGGAATTTGGTTTTGTTTCAAAAGTAGATTTTAAAACAGGACTTAAAAAAACTATTGATTGGTTTATCAAAAATCGCCCAAAAGATTAGGAAAAATTTAGTGTCTTAATAAATTCTCTTTGTTCTTCAATAAGGTCGTTTGGTAATTCTTTAAAATATTTCAATTCCGTTGCGTTATTATCATGATTAAGCTCTCCTCCTTTAGGGACAGCCTCAAATATTAGACTAATTGAATGAGTATCTCTACCAAATCTTTTTTCATTCAAATATTCAATATAACCAACATGTTTAATTAAATCTACCTCAAGGCCAGTCTCTTTTTTTACAATCCTTCTTGTCGCTTCTTCTAGTCTTTCTCCTTTATATACTGTCCCCCAGGAATATGCCACTTCCCTTCATATGGCTCAATTGAACGCAAGGGTAACAAAATCCCATCTTCGCTTTTGATAATAATATCAACACAAAGTCTTGGAACTTTCTCATATATTTCTCTAAAATCTTTTTCTGTTAATTTCATTGGAAAGTTTTTACTAAAAATCTGACTTCCTTTTCGGTCATATCTGGGTTATTACCAAAATAAAACCCGGTGTGGTGAATTCTTTCAGCATTTTTCAAAGAAAACTTTTTATTAACATATTTCGAGAAAAAAGCTTGGTTGTTTATATTACCGGCAACTATCGGTCTAGTCTCAATACCTACTTTCTCTGCTTTCTTTATATACTTATCTCTGGTAGATTTATCTTTACAAATTAGAGGAAGGGCAAAATTTGAGATTTTTGTCAAACCTTTTGTGTTCATCTTCACAAAATCTGGATTGGAATAGATTTTCTCAAATTGTTTATAATTACTCTCCCGTTTGTTCACCATTGTATTCAAATATTTTAACTGGTTCGAGCCAAGAAATCCCTGTATCTCGGTCGGTCTAAAGTTGTAACCGATGTCATAAAAAGTGTATTTACCATAAAACTCATCCACTTTATATTTCTTCCTAAATTTTTTTTGTTCAAAGGGTGTAAGATGACGATCCCAGCCGTGAGAACGGACAATCCGAAGCATTGTGTCAATCTCTCTATCATTAGTACAAACCATACCACCTTCTATGGTAGATAAATGATGCCCAACATAAAAAGAAAATGTTGAAGCAAAACTAAAATTACCAAGTTTGGTCCCTTTGTAAACAGAACCCAGAGATTCACAATTATCCTCTATCAAAAGAATTTTATTATTGTTGCAAAAATTTCTTATCTTATCCAAATCACTACAATAACCCAGTAGATTTGTTATAAATAAGCACTGAAACTTATGTTTTTTATAAGATTCTTCTACTTTTTTAGAAGAAATATTTAAAGTCTCTAATTCTATGTCAATCGGCACCGGCTTCAAATTCATGGTGATAAGAGGCATAACATTTGTAGCCCAAGTCACAGCAGAAAAACCAACACAGTCCCCTGCTTTTATTTTCTTAAGATTTATCAAAACCTGTATAAGAGCGAGGTTAGCAGAGCTTCCACTGTTGAACATCAATCCAAATTTCCTGCCCTGCCATTTAGAAAAGTCTTTTTCAAATTGAGCGCAATGCTTACCAATAGAAAGCTGTTCCGTCTTTAGAATAAAATCGCAAAGCTGTTTCTTTGTCAGTTTTTCATTATAAAAAGTTGACTTGATTAGTTTTATCATTTCCTTACAACAATATAGGCGACCTTACCATTTTAATAAACATCTGTCAAAAATCATTTATATCTTCTCATGATCATTTCCCATGGCGCAAGAATACCCTCATTGATTATATGGCTAGAAATTTTTGACTCACCTCCAGTGCGATTTACAAAGGTAATTGGAACTTCAAAGAAAGTGCCACCTTCTTTATATAAAAAATACTTAAGTTGCATAATAAAAGCATAGCCCCCCATATCCATTTTTGAAAAATCAATTTTTCGCAAGAGTTTGGCAGATATTACATTGAAACCACCAGTGCAATCGTGTATGGGCATTCGGGTTATCATTCTGCAATAAAGATTGCCCCAGAAACTTAGTGCTCGACGCCAATACTCCCACCCAATTGTATTTCCTCCTTGTATATAACGTGAACCAATTATCACACTAAATTTATCACTTTTCTGTATCATTTCGTTAAGAGATTTCGGGTCATGAGAAAGATCTGCATCCATCATTATTACACTTTTTACTTCTGGATCTTTTATTACTTCCTTAAATGCATTTATGTAAGCCGGACCCAATCCGTTTTTATTTGATCTGGAAAGGAGAGAGAGTCTTGTATAATGTGTTTGCATTTCCTTAACAACTGTAGATGTACCATCTGGTGAGTTATCATCTACTACAAGAATTGAGATGTCGGGAATAATATTAAAAATAATAGGTACTAAAATTTTAATATTTTCCCTTTCATTATAAGTGGGAATAATAATTACGTTTTTCATAAATTATTTACAATCTTTTATTTTTTTTAAAAGAGTGTACTGATCAACCGGATTTGAGATGTAACAAGACTGATTAAAATTAATATTCGTAAGATTGTTAGTTAAAATGTAGTCAAAATTAGAATCGCTGGTCACATTTTTATTTCCAGCTTCCAAAAAATCACCCATTGATAAATATTGTGAATAATTATCACCTCTTAAAAAAATTGAAGTCTCTATGGTATTATAGAATAGTATTTTTTGGGAAGTGTCAATCTCTGATAGAGCCATCTTTAAATCAGTATTCCTAGTTCTTTCAACTACAAATGACGTATCGGAAAGAAAAATCAAATGATAAAACTGAAAGATAATTAGCATTATTGGGATAAGAATTAGTACTTTTTTATAAAATCTTTTATTTATAATTTGTGATAGAGCTAAAATATAAGCAGGGAATAATAAGTAAAGCAAGACATGCGCAGGAAAAAAATAACGATACCACCCTGTCCCAGTTAAGTAAGTTATCCAGTTTAAAATTATAAATGAGAAAATTATAAATTCTGAACTACTTAATGTTTGACTAATTTTATTTCTAAATTTAATTAAAAAAGTTAGGGCAACAATCCCAAACATCAATATAAACAGTATCGGAGTGGATTCTGTTGAAAATCTTATAATATTATTAAGAATATTTTGAATAAATGAAATAGAAGACATATCATGATTACTTGCGAGAAAAAAACTTTTAGAAATGAACGTTATGAACAATGCCGCTGTTGAGATGTGAATATAACACCAAATAAGAATAGGAATTATTAATCCAGTAAGAAGAAATAATAAAATTTTACGATTCTCTATTTTTTTAATCCAAAAAAATAGAGTTATTACAAGTGCTAAGGGGATTAGCACAAGAAAAATTGGCTTAGTGGAAGCAGCTAAACCGAAAGCTAAACCGCTAAGTACAGCCCATTTTTTATCATTAAAGCCGCTTTCCTCCAAATAAAGCAAAAATAAAGCACCTAAAACCAAAAAGACCAGTCCAGGAACTTCACCCTGTACGGGCCGACCATTTCCATAAAAAGGAGAGAATGATAGAAGCATTAGCACAGACAAAATTGCCGGATAAAAACTATATCTTTTTTTTGCAAATAAATAAAAAATCATTACCAATGCGAACATGTATAAAATCATAGGTAACCTAGCTTGGACAATACCAGTACCCAAAATTTTGAAACTTAATGCCACAGGGAGAATTACTGGGTAACTAGTGGATAGCAGAAAATTCCTCATAGAGAAAAACTCACCAGTCGACGTCTGTAATCCGAGTACACCGTGAGTCGCCAAGTTTTTTGCTGTTTCAGTAAACACCCCTTCGTCAACCCAAACTTTTGGAGTGTTTTTAAAGTCAAATGTTATTAGAAAAATAGCCAAAGTAAAAACTACTACAAGAATTATATTTTTTGTTTTTGCTGTAAGATTTTCCAGAATCATAGTTTTACATCAGGTGCTGACTCACAGTTATAGACTATGGCTGAAATACTCTTGTCAGTCTTTTTATAAATAACTTCGCAAGAATCTAGATATCGTCTGTAAAAACTATTAGGATCTATCCTTGGAATATTCACTTCTAAATAATGTTCTTTATATAAGTTAAGGTTTACCATCTTTTCTTCAACTCCAAACTTTGGGTCAGTATAAAGCCTTTTGTGATATTTGCCTATATTTTGAATATCATACCCACCATTATCGTTATACACAGTAACAGACTTTATATCATTGTTGTTTTTTATATACTCCACTGCGCCGGCCAAAACCTTTGGAGCAGAACCGTTTATCCATCCAAAAAGATATTCCTCCCTAAAGACGCCATTATATAAAAAACCGAGTGCGAAAATCGATATTAATAAAATATTTCTCAAACTTATTTTAAACCATGCAATCAGAAAAAAAATAGAAGAAATAATCCAGACTAGACCGATAAAAAGAAATGAAACATAAAAACCCAAAGGACCGGAGCCTCCAGTGAATGGATAGAGAAAATTCCATTTAAGAGATAAAATCCTTCCAACCCATTCGGCTTTTGGGTGTAAAGACGGCACGGTATGTGGAATAAATTGGATTAGAACAAGAAAAGCAATAAGTAAAATAAGACTAATAATATGGCTTTTTTTGATGTTTTCAAAAAACTTCTCAAAAGCTCCGGCAAAAACTGCACCGGAAATCAAGCAAAGCGGTATGATTAAAAATTGAAAATATCTATCCAGTGCGCCTATGGAAAAATCAAAAGCAAAAATATAAAAGAAAATTCCAACAAAAATAAAAAGATAAAATACTCTGGTTTTTCTAAATATTTCCTTGCCGGCAAGGAAAGCCGGAAGTATCAAAAGCGGTGAGGTATAAAGGATTGATTTGAAAAACTGTATGAATGTCTGCATCCATCCCCTGCCGGCAAATACAGCAAAATGTTCCCAATACTTAAGCGCATAAGAAAGATTGAAGAAAGGAAAAATAAACTTGGCCAATAAAAGAACGAAAACCAAGATGGTGCCGCCACCAACAGCATATAACAAATATTTAAGAATTTTCTTTTTATCTCTGAAAACCTGCTTTTCCACCAAAAAATCTAGAAATATTGTAATAATTGGCAAAATTGCACTGACTTTTATAAGAAAACCTCCGATTGCACCAATTATTATAAGAGCCAACCACTTCCAATTTGAGGCATTGTTGGGAAGAGATTCTTTCCATTTAAAATAACCAATAGACATTATTAAAAAGAGCATCGGCATTACCGCCCCGTCAACATCAACCATAAGCGTTGCCAAAAGTGAATAAAAAGAAATTGTAAAGAGAAAAATCGTCCAGAGGGCCACCTTTTTACTGAAAATAGTTTTGGATAAATAAAAGAGTAGGAAAAAATTCAACATGCCAAAAATAAACGGTATGAACCGAAAATTCATATCTCCAAAAACCGGGCCAATTTTGGTGTAAATAAATTCAGTTAGTGGCGGATGAGGGACAGTTCCCGGAGTGATAATTTCCGGATGAGAATAAAGCACCCATTTATATTCATCCTGATGATAGGGGAAATGAATAGCGAGGATATGTATCGCCACAAACAGCAAAAATATCACTGTAAAAATCAAAAGTTCTTTTCGAGATAGCGTCATATTTGTATCTTCCTTTAAACTATAACAAAAAATCTGCTTATTTTTAAATGAAACCGATATTGATTTTTTTATAGGGTGTGATATAATGCTACCAGAGGAAGGTGAGGAATGTTTGGATGGATTTTGAAGAAGTGGGCAATCCACGACCCACTCCCGGAGAAAGTAACGGCTATCGTGGCTGTCTCCTACGGAGCCACGAAAACAGGCCTAACAAACGCATCTGAAGAAGTGGTAAAGCAAGTATTGCTTGTCTCCCAAAGATTCCCAGATGCCAAGATTTTTTGGGGGAGCTTTGCACACGGTCCATCCCATACAATAGAGATTTCGGAAAAGCAGGGAATATTCCCTGCCGAGCAAAGTTTCTATATTGGGAAGGTCACCAGTACAACGGATGAATGTTTGGCGATCAAACGATTGATCGCTCAAACAAACTCGGATTCAAGTTCTATTGTGATTGTGGCGGAAGAATGCCACTCACGCAGATGTAGGATGGTATGGAAATACTTCTTCAAGAATTCAGAGATTTGCTTCCACTCCATCCCCGCCCGAGAAGCTGAGGATCCTGAGAACCCAATGATATTGCAACGCAATTGGAGAATCTGGTTTGTTGCAAACATTGTCGGTTGGGTAGTTTTCAAAACAGTCGGAATCCCTCGAATGGCTCGGTGGAACTTTCATCAGCCAACGTCATGACACGGCTCGCATCACAAGTGGTGCGAGCTGGTTTTTTTATAAATTTTTAAATCTGTATTTAAATATGAGTGGGAGCATCTTAAATCCTAGTTTGGCTGCTTTCCAAATACTTCCGGTATACATTGATGAACCAACGCGAGGTTTAAACATTACTGGAATTTCTATTGGAGTAAATCCTTTTTTTATAGTCCAAATCATAAGTTCTGGAGACCATTTCCCCCCACCTTCTGATAAATGAAAGAGCGGTTTTATTTTTTCTAAAACTTCTCTGTTTATGAGTTTATATGTACATCCTACATCAGTTAGAGTCGGGCCGTTATGTATTACTTCCAAAAATTTGGCCACAGCCCAATTTCCAAAACGCACAGGAAATGGCATAAACGCATCTGACCATATAATAGCTCGTGAGGTTCTCGTGCCAAAAACTACCGAAAAGTCGTCGCTATATAAAAGAAACTTATGAATATCTTCTGGCTCAAAAGTTCCGTCTGCTTCTGTCATAACAATCAAATCTCCAGTTACCTCGGACAGCCCCCGCATATAAGCAAAACCGTAGCCTTGCTTTTTCTCAACTATCCTTTTGGCTTTAGTTTTTTCAATTTCTTCTCTGGTATTGCCGAGGGCGTTGTTATCAACTACTACAACTTCATCTACCACTCCGGTAGCAAAAAAACCTTGGATGACAGACCTAATTGAGCCTGCTTCATTATATGTTCCGATAACCACACTAACTTTTTTGCTTTTATACATTTTATTAATACTATTTAATTTCCACTACAAGTCTATCAACTAGCTCTTTTAAGCTCTGCGACTCAATAAAAGATTTAAGTTCATCTTGGATTTTGACTTGCTCCTTTGGCTTTAACAGTCTTTGGATAGATTCCGCTACCTCATCCGGTGAAGTGCCAGTAATGCAGATTGTCGGCAAGAAATCCGATAGTGAAGAATTTGAGACCAAAGGCACTGTCCCGCAAGCACTTGCCTCAACTATTGTTTTATCGAAAGAACCAGAGGGAGTCAGATTTAAACAAATTTCATAACCGCTATAAATTTCTGGAAGTTTTTCTGGGCTCACTGCCTCTTTCCAAGAAATAGTTTTGGATAAATTATTATCCAAAACATATTTTTTTAGATTTTCAAAATATTGTAAGTCTTTGGTGACGACTGGACCGATAACGCTCAAAGAAACTTGTATTCCATGAGAACTCAAAATCTTTATCGCATGAAGTGCGACTTCTATCCGTTTTACTGGAGAAATCCTGCCAACCATACAAACGGAATATTTTTGACGAACTACTCCTGGGACTGGTTTGAAAATCTTTGTATTAATACCAGCCGGCATAATAACAGTTTTAGAAAACTTTGCAGTAAAAGATGATTTTGATGTGCAAAATACTTTTGTAGACATAGCAACAGCTAATCTTGTCTTCAAGCTACCTTTTGGATGATTTCTCCAGAGATAAACGGGGATGCCTTTCAATTTCCAATATAGCCCAGCAAGCAAAACGTACTCCTCGTTCATATGCACAAAGACTCTGTCATATGTTCCGCTAATCAAAAAAAGATATTTATATAAGTTTTTTACAAAGCTAATTTTTGAAACTCCTCTTTCCTTGCCAAGCGAATAAACAGTAACATTTTTGGGTAAATCAAATTTTCCTTTTTCTAAACAAATCACTTCTACAGATTCGAACTTAGTAGATAACTCTGTTAGCCAAGTATGGAAAAAACCAAGGACAGTGTCATTTTTATCTATTTTCTGGGTAATTATTATAATTTTCATATTTGGCTTTATTATATTTGAAAACTATATTCCGAGAAATGAAAAAAGTACAGCAGGCAACAAGAAGTCCAACTATAATTTGAGACAAAATAACTTGAACATGGATGAAGTCAACAAAAATGTACATGAGAAGAGTGTTGAGACTAAGACCCAAAAGCGAAGTGCCAAGATACATCACCACTTGTTTGTGCGTCCGTTGTTCATGACTTTTAAATGTCCAGAATTTATGCAAAGTAAAACTAACAATAAAAGCTAAAATAAAAGCGATGATAGCCGAAAGAAGATAGTGGATACCAAAAATATTGTGCAACAAATATAATACGATTAAGTCTGTCACTCCAGCAGAACCACCAGATATTAGATAGCGTAGAACAACATGCTTGCGAAGTAATTCAAACCCCCAGTTTATGAATTTTTCAATCATTTAGCAATTTTTTAAGCAAACTAACATATTTTTCCGCGTATTTTTCTTTTGATATCGCTATACTTTTAATACTATCCTGCATTTTATGTTTAAACAACTCTCTTTTACTATTATCGGAAATAATATCCAAAATACCGGCCGATATGCATCCAGTGTCACAAATCCTGCAGACTAAGGAGTTCTGGCCATTTATAAAAAGACCGGTCTTGGCAATGCCAACAGAAGTTGTAACTATGGGACAGCCGCTAGCTCCAGCTTCCATAAGGGTCATTCCATAACCTTCGTATTCGGAAGTAACCAAAAAAAGGTCGGCCGATTTATAGAGCGGCACCAGATCCTTCTGCCAGCCAACAAAAACAACATTGTTCTCCAACCTCAACTTAATGACCATATTTTCCAGAGCGCGTTTCTGTTCCCCAGAACCAGCAATCACTAAACCACTATGAGGAAATTTTATTAAAACATTTTTAAAAGCTTTTAGAGCAATATCTATTCTTTTCTCCTTTGCTAGTCTGGAAGCCATCAGAATAATAAATTTGAATTTGGGAAATTCCTGATTTAAACCTCTTTTAGGCAAAGTGTTTGATATTTTTTCTATATCAACAAAAACGGGCAATATCTCTATTATGTTTTTTGTTTTTGGAAAATGTTTGACTAGAGATTCCTTTAGAAAATCGGCTACTACTCTTATACCATCTGCTTTTGCAATAACAATTTTTGACAAAAATATGCGAGCAAGATTTAAAATTGAGTTTTTAAAATGTGAACTGAAAAAATCGGTATGAATTTGGATTTGAAGGGGCAGACCAAACCTTTTTTTTAGTCTCGTCCCGACAAAACCTGTCTCAAAGGGATCTTGAGTAGACAAAACGGCATCACTTAAATTTCCAATTTTCAATTTCCAATTTCCAATAATTTGGCTCCCGATCTTTATAGCATCAAAAATATAGAACAACTTACTAATTGAGTTAGTGGGATAAAGAAATAAATTACTTCCAACTTTTTTACTTTCGGCTTTAGACTTTTGACTTGTCGTGAAAACGACTATATGTAACTCGTCCATCTTTTTAGCATATTCAAGAGATCTGGAAAGTACTGTGCTTCCATCCTCAAATAATTTTCTATCTGTGCTTATGGATAAAACTTTCATGTTATTTAAGATTTTTATAAATATCTATAAATTTTCCAGCCATTTCCTGCCAAGTATGAGTAAAGTTAAACTGTTTTATCTTGTCAATTACTCGTTTATATTCCTCTGGATCCAGAAGTTTCAATATGGCATTTTCTATTTCTTCTTCGTTTAGTGGATTGACAAAAATTCCAATATCTCTAATTCTGTCATAAATTCCAATTTCCTTGGTACAAATAAATGGTTTGTTGTAGCGAATGGCATCAAGTATCATGTTCGGGCTTATATCACCCAATGACACTTGGACTATGGCGTAAGAGTGTTTTATTTTTTCCATAAATTTCGGGTATGGCAGGTTTTTGGTAAACAATTCAGCGTCAGGATAAGAGGTCTTAATTCTGTTCCAAACTTTTTTTATGGTATCAAGATTTTTCCATTTTAATATTCTAGTTGAAGCCACGAAAACTTTTGAATTTGGCTCAAAAATTCCCTCTTTTGAACCATAATAATTTTCCACAACAAAAGTTTTGTCTTCTTTCAAGTTGTAAGCCGAGATAAAAATTTCTCTCTGCCAGTCAGTTGAGAAAACAATACCGTCCGCCTTGTTGAGTGTCCATTGGGTCAAGTTAAAGATTATTTTTTCTTTGATTGAGAGACGTTCTAGTTCTTCTTTATAGAAATTTCGAAACATAATTTTTTTGCCGGTTCTTTCCACGTATTGTTCCCAAAGAAAATCTCCTCCCGTTCGTATAAGGCATTTTTTTCTAAAAATCTTTGAAGCCAAAACGGTCGGCAAGCCGACAGAAAACGTAT
This sequence comes from Candidatus Zambryskibacteria bacterium RIFCSPLOWO2_02_FULL_39_26, assembly GCA_001825395.1. Classification (GTDB taxonomy): domain Bacteria; phylum Patescibacteriota; class Minisyncoccia; order Phycocordibacterales; family DATDWN01; genus C7867-006. The sequence goes on along the minus strand of MHWN01000005.1, from coordinate 5,187 downwards.
CTAGGGCTAGAACCCAATCAGAGGAAAGAATTTTTGGAATAATTTTTAGAAAAAAATAAGCATGACGGAACCCGGTAGGTAAATAATTCTCCAGATTGTAGGTTTTAACTGCAATAGTATTTCCCTGACTTTCAAAAGCTAATTTGAGATTCTTTGCATATTGAGCTGGTCCGCCAATTTTTGGCGGATATATGCCTGTTGTAATAAGGATTTTAGCCATATTATTGCTTAAATTCGGTCAAAAACAGCTCCCATTTGATTTGCTATGCGATCCCAGGAATAGCCCCCTAATACGCGATTTTGGGCCTTTTGGACGATATTATCCCTTAAAGTCTTGTCGTTTAGCAGGGTCATAACAGCCACTTTAATACTTTGGGGGTTATCTGGCGAGGCAAAAAAACCAGTTTCTTTGTCGTCTACAAAATCCGGAATACCTCCAACCGGAGTGGCAATAACCGGCAAACCCGCGGCCATGGCCTCAATAAACGAATTGCCAAAACCTTCAGACCGACTTGGCCTTATAAAAATGTCGCAAACAGAAAGATATTTAGGAATATCTTTGTACGGCAGAAAGCCCAGAAATTTTACTCTGTCTGAAACTTTAAGTTCTTTGGCTTGTTTTTGTAAATTCGGCCCTTCATCTCCTTTGCCGATTATTAAAAGAGAAATATTTTCAGGTAAAAGAGTCAGAGCCGAAATAATATCATCAATGGCATTCTTTCTGGCTAAACGGCCCGATGTTACCAGAAAAACATCACCTTCTTTTTTGGCCAAACTTTTTTTTATTTCTATTTTGGTTTTGTCCTCAATCTTTTGAGAAAAAATTCTAACATCCACGCCGTTCGGTACCAAAAAAACTTTCTTCTTATAACCATTTCTCTTTGCCTTATTTAATAAAAAGTTACTAATACCTGTTAAAAAATCTGTCTGCCAAAGGGCCAGTTTCCAAGACAGAGCGATAAGACCTGCCCATTTGTATTTAAGGTGACTTTCCGAATCCCCTTCTTGCAAAGTCAAAATGATTGGTATCTTTTTTCTTCCTGATAATTTTCGAAAGATGTTATATAAAAAACCTGCACCACTCCCAAAAGTTACCATCATGGCCCAAAAACAAAAATAATTATTTTGTTTGTAGAGCTTTGAAACAAGCCGAACCCCGACAAAAGGTAAAATCAACTTATCTAAAACAACTCTGCCAACACCTGTTCTATAAACATTTACATTTCCAATTTTTTCAAATTCTGGTGAGTTTTTTTGTAATCTCGCGGTTATTAAATCAAAGTCAAAGTCGTTACCCAACCTATCTGTTATTTCTTTTATGGCCACTTCCGCCCCGCCAACAAACGGATAATATGCGGTAGAGAAAATGAGAATTCGTCGTTTTGAATTATTTGTGGCCATTTTAGTTTGTATCACGAGTCACAGTATTAGTGAAATTTAATTTTAAATTTAAAATTTTAAATTTAAAATTTATTTTTGATCATCCATTTTGAGGATACTTCTCAAAACATCCTCCGGCACTTCAGTCGTAGCTGTTGCCTTATATGATTTATTGCCTTCACTTCGTTCCGGCGAAATACTAGATGTATTTTTTTCTGTTTTTATTTCAGCTGGTTTTTCAGACTTTTTATTTAAAACTCCGGCTAAGGCGCTTTTTAGGCCTGACATATTTTCTTGAGAAGGGTTTTTTTTGCTTGAACGCATCAATTCTTGTTTTTTTCTTTCTGCCTCGATTAAAGCATTTCTATCCGCATTTTGCTTATCTTTTTCTTTTTTAATCCTTTCTTTCTGTTTCAATTCCTCTGCCACTCTTAGAAAGGCCGTCTTATTGTCATTCAGTTCTTTTTGGGTTTCTATAGATTTTGAAAATGAATTTGAAGAATTGCTATTTTGCATTACCGGTTTTTCACCAACCATTCTGGCTTCTCTCAATACGATGTTGGGAGCGTGCCAATCTACGATATTTTTTTCAACAACTGCTCTAGGTTTGGCAAATTGCTCTCGCGAATTTTTTATGACTTCCGTCCTGAAACTTTTATCCGGAGGCGAAAGAAGGGGTAATGTGGTGGCAGAAAAGGGCTGGCTGGAAACTCCGTCTATCATCAGTTTCAGATAAATTTGAGCAAAACCAAGATTGACCAAGTCTTCCGCTGTGAAAGTCGGAGCAAATTCCTTCTCCAAAACTTCGGCATCAAAAGCTCCGACACGAAATGTAACCATCGTTCCGACGTTTCCAAAAACCGCATCCCTGACCTCTTCTTCCATCTGCTCAATGTATTGGTGGGCGATAGTCAGGTTGAGTTTATATTTTCTAGCTTCAGACAAAATATCAGCGAAGGATTTATTGGCAAAAGACTGGAACTCATCCACATAAAGATAAAAATTGGGCAATTTTGCAAGCTCGGAATCGCTGGCATCGGCTCGAGACATAGCCGCCAGATAAATTTTGGTGATAAGCAAAGAGCCAAGAAGATTGGCGTTTCCTTCTCCAACTTTGCCCTTGGAAAGGTTAATAATTAGAATTTTTTTCTGATCCATGAACTTTCTGACATCAAAACTGGACAATGACTGGCCGATGATGTTTCTGACCAATGGATTTGAGGTAAACTGTCCGACTTTGTTTTGAATGGCCGGAGTGGCTTCAGCAGCAAAACGCTCTGTGTATTTTGCAAACTCATCAACCCAAAAAGATCGGACTGACGGATCTTTAACATTGTCCACCACTTTTTTTCGGTAATCCTTATCAGAAAGCATCCTGTTTACACCTAAAAGAGTGGCTCCCGGAAATTCAAGAAGAGCCAGAAGAGTATTGTTTAAAATATAGGCCATTCTGGCAGACCAGGCATCAACCCAAATTTTTTCAAAGGCGGACATCAGGCCGTTGACCACCAAGTGTCGCTTGTCCACACCGATATCTTCCATAACATTGAAGGAGACCGGGTGTTCCAAATCAAACGGAGCAAAATACAAAACATCTTTTATGCGACTTTCCGGCACATAGTCTAAAAGTCTTTCAGCCGAACCTCCGTGCGGGTCAATAAAAGCTATGCCGTTGCCGTTCTGGATGTCTTGGATGGCCATATTTTCCAGAAGTGTTGACTTACCCATTCCGGTTTTTCCGATAACATAAACGTGTTTTAGTCTGTCTTTGGCCTTAATACCAAACATTATCTTCTTGTTTCTGGCGTCCGTTTCAGCAAAATATGTAACTAGATTGGGATCCATAATTGACATGATTATATAACAAATCATTCATTTTTTATAGTGGCAGTATTTTCAGCACTTGCTTTTCCAATTCTGACCTTAATTTCCAATTTTTAATTTATCTCCCCATGGAAAATCTCCTAAAGGGATGATAATTTTTAAATAATTTTCAATGTTTAAATGTTTAAGTATTTTCAAGCTACACATACGTTAAAAATATGCTATAGCATATTTTTAACGTATGTGACAAAAAATTTCGTTATGTCAGCATTTTCCAATCGGCAACGAAAAATTCACCAGATTTGGAAGCTTTACTCTAAAGCGTCGCTGGTGTATTTATTTGATGCAGACCATAGCATCCAGGAATCAAGGCCGGCGTCATAAGTGGCTTTTATTTCTGCCCGGACTTCTGCCGACCCATAATCCGCGCCCAAATTAAAATCCTGAAGCCATGGACGGAGTTTTTCTTTATAATTTAAATCCTCAATATGACTAACTTTAGTGGTTGTGTCGTTTATTATTTCTGTTGTTGTCGTAACCATATTCATTTTACTGGCACGATCCACAGCTGACATCATTGAAAAATGAACAACCTCATACGGGTACTTGGCCGGATTCTGAAAACCTTGAAAATTCGACGAGTAATGGGATGGATAGACCATTGGAGAAACATAATCAAAATAAGGGAAGGTATTTTCCAATAACTGTCCGATACCCATATCATCTTTAGCTGAAGTAGTCATGCCAAATAAATCTGCCGAAATTTTCAACCTCTCTTCCCCCGAGGCGTCGCCTAGGGGAATTAAGCTATCGCGAAGATACGCGAAAAAACTCTTCATTACTAGAGTTTTCGGCGTGGTTGAACTCCATGGATAAGAAATATCTTGCATATTTCCATCAGACGGAAAACGAATATAGTCAAAATTAATTTCATCAAAACCGATTTTGCGAGCTTCTTTGGAAAGTAATACTATGTAATCCCAATATTCTCGTGACCCCGGATCAATCCAAGAAATGCCCTTGTAGTCTTTCCAAACTGCCTCTCCGGCCAAATTTTTGACCGCAAGGTCGGGACGAAATTTTACGAAATATGCATCTTGAAAAACGGCAATGCGAGCTATTACGTAAATACTTTTTTTGTGGAGACTTTCAATAAATTCTCGTAAATCGGGATTGCGGATATCTTCCGAACCGTATTGTTTAAGAGCGGCATTTTCCACCGGAAAGACAATTTTCCCACTATAGTCTTTTATATCTATAACAATTGCGTTAATTTCTGTGTCATCTATGAGCTTGACTAGATCATTCCGCAGTTTGACATTTGAAGCTGTCCAGCTAGTTAAATAAATGCCTTTGACCGGTTTGGGAGTGGAAACATAAGAAGGTGTAAAAATAATTTTCTCTGGGGCTATAGCGGAAAGAGAACTTGTTGAATTTTCTAAACTAAAAACATAATGGTCACTTAATGCTTTGGGTAATAAAATAAAAAAAAAGACCAGGAAAAAAAGTAAAACGACAGATAGCAATACTGCCTGTCTATTCTTCGCTAAAATAGCTCTCATACTATTTCTGTTTTCTTTGGAGCAGGTTTTCGACGTGGTTTCGGTTGGATGTCCACAAACGCTCCTGCGTTAGGAACGACACTGTCTGGTATAGGAGGCGGGGTCGGCGGTACGTATGAAGCTTGTGGAATTTCTGTAAAAACTGTGGGTGTTTTGTCTTTGCGTTTTACTATTTTTATATTTTTTTTCGGTAAGACAATCTTGATAGACAAAAATATAAGGAAAAGACCCGATAGGACCACAAAAACTGTTTTCCAAGAAGTCGGCACACCTAAAAACGGGATGAGAAAAATAAAAATCCCAAGAAAAAATGTGCTTTTACGAGTAATGACCATGAAAGTATTATACAACCATTAGAATTTTTTGTAAAAATTTTGGTGTGTCTATTGTACCAAATCCGAACCTATTTTCAAAATCGGTA
>MHWN01000004.1 GCA_001825395.1 Candidatus Zambryskibacteria bacterium RIFCSPLOWO2_02_FULL_39_26 | reverse complement strand
CTTTGGCTAAAATAGACGCCCAAGCGATAATTTTTTCTTTTTCGTCGCCCCTGATAATTGTTTTTTGATTTTTAAATTCTTTCGGAGCTCGAAGTCCCCCATCCAGCAAAATTTTTAATTTATAATTTTTAATTTTTAAATAATTTTTTAATTTTAAATTTTCCAATCCTTTTCCTATTGCAAGTTTGATAGCAAAGGAAAGACCTTTGGAATCGATAACTTTATTTGAAACGTGGTTTATGGAATATGAAATTTTGTTTTCTCGCGCTAAAGATTTTAGAACTTTCTCGTATTTTTCTCTGTCGGAAGTTTTTAGTTTTTTACTGTCTTTGCCAGAGATAGGTAGATTTTTATTTTTTTTAAGTTTTTTGTACAAATTTAACTCGCAAGAAACAATACAAACCGTAACAGGACCGGCTAGAGGTCCGCGTCCAACTTCGTCAATACCGACAATTTTCATTTCTAGATTTTAGCACAACAAAAGAGCTGGCAACGAAGTGCTGACAGCCCTCAAGAAAAGAACTACGGTACGAACTTTGGTGCAAATCTTGGGAGTTCCTTGCCAGAACGAACAAGTGGCTCTTCCTGCTCTTTTTCATCCTCGATTGCAACTTTGAGCGCCAGTTCACGAATTCCTCTTTCCGTTATCGTGGAAAGCGGTTGTTTGTAGATACTCCCGTTACGATTGTGGTTAACGAGTGCGATGAGTTTACGAACAGCATCTTCTTTGGACACAAGGACCTCCGAGTAAATCTTACCCTAAATTACTAAAAATGACAATGCTCCCCATAAATTTAGGTGCTATAATAAAAAATTATGTCCCGATTTATTCACTTACATACCCATAGTCATTACAGTTTACTCAATGCTCTGCCGAAAATTCCGGCTCTGGTGGATGAAGCAAAAAAAGATGGAATGACTGCCCTTGCTCTGACGGATAATTGCAATTTGTACGGTGCAATTGAATTTTATCAAACCTGCAAGAAAAAAGAAATTAAACCAATTATCGGAATAGATGCTTATGTGGCCTACCGAAGTCGCCACGACAAACAAACCGGAATTGACAAAGAGAGATATAGATTAGTTTTACTTGCTGAAAATCAAACCGGTTATAAAAATTTGATAAAACTTGTGACTCTTGCTCATCTTGAGGGTTTTTACTATAAACCCAGAGTGGACCGTGAACTTTTAGAAAAATATGGCGAAGGACTTATTGCCATCGCTCCATCTTTCTCAAGTGATGTTTTACATTCACTCAAAACCGGAAACATGGAACAAGCTCATGAACGCCTAAATTGGTATAAAAAAACTTTTAACTCCAGCTTGGACATCGGATGTCCAAGTAACTTCTTTTTGGAAATTACTCATCATCCAGAAATAAAAGGTCATGAGGAAAATATGAAAAAAATTGTGGATTTTGCAAAAAAAACACAAACGCCGCTAGTAGCCGCTCAAGATGTCTACTATTTGCACACCGAAGACAGGATCGCTCGCAATACATTGCTTGCCGTCCAGTCACAAAACGATGAGCAGATTGAGGAGAGAGAGGATGACTTTTCTTTCATCAGCGGTTTAACCGCTGAAAGATATTTCAAGAGTTTGCCAGAAGCTTTGGAAAACACCGTAAAAATTGCCGAGAGGTGCAATGTAGAAATTTCCATAGGCAAATGGTTTTTGCCTAACTATATTGTTGAAAGCGGACTGTCCCATGACGAAGAATGGAGAAAAATAGTTTTTGAGGGAATAGAAAAAAAGAAACTGGAAAAAAATCCGGGGATGCTTGAAAGAATTGAGTATGAGTTAAAAATTATCAAGGATAAGGGTTATGCTCCATATTTTTTGGTTGTCTGGGATCTATTAAATTTTGCTCATCAAAACGGGATATTGACAACTATCAGAGGATCAGTGGCTGGTTCAAAATGCACCTACTTGGCCGGTATTACCAATGTAGACCCGATTGAATACAAACTGCCGTTTGAAAGATTTCTAAATCCGGAAAGGCCGTCAGCACCTGATATAGATATGGATTTTGCCGACAATAGGAGAGATGAAGTGATTGAATACGCTAAAAAGAAATATGGTTTTGATAAAGTGGCCCAGATCGGAACATTCGGAACAATGATGGCTCGCGGGGCTGTTCGAGATGTCACACGAGCCCTTGGTTTCCCGTATAGTTTGGGAGACTCTATCGCCAAGCTCATACCATTTGGCGCCCAAGGGTTCCCAATGACAATTGACAGAGCAATGAGAGAAGAACCGGATTTAAAAAAACTTTATGGCGCGGAGGCGAATGTCAAAAAAATAATAGACATGGCCCAAAAAATAGAAGGTTGCGCAAGGCATATCTCCGTCCACGCCGCCGGAGTGGTCATCTCGCCTACCCCTCTGACTGACCATGTCCCACTCCAGTACGATACCAAGGGCGAAAATAAAATCATCACTCAATACGACATGCATTCGGTTGGAGAAGATGGTGTGGGACTTTTGAAGTTTGATTTTCTTGGCATTAGAAATCTTTCTATCCTGGCTGACGCTGTAAAACTTGTGGAAAAAATAGAAGGAATAAAAATTGATATAGAAAATGTGCCGGTGGATGACAGTAAAACTTTTGAAATGCTGGCTCGCGGTGAGACTGTCGGACTTTTTCAGTTAAACGGCGATGGAATGACTAAAGCTTTAAAAGAACTGCGTCCGACAACAATCCACGACATTAACCTGATGGTAGCCCTGTATCGTCCGGGGCCGATGGACAACATAAAAGAATATATTGAAAGAAAACACGGCAAAAAACCTGTAGTTTATCTTGACCCAAAAATGAAGGACTTTCTTGACAGAACATATGGCGTGCTTGTTTATCAAGACGATCTTCTTTATACCGCCATTGAAGTGGCCGGGTACAGTTGGGGTGAAGTGGATAAATTCAGAAAAGCTGTTGGTAAAAAAATTCCGGAGGAAATGGCCAAGCAGCATATAAAATTCGTGGAAGGATGTCAAAAACACGGAGGGATGAGCAAGCAAAAAGCCGAGGAGCTTTGGAATCTCTTTGAACCATTTCAAGGATATGGTTTCAACAAGGCTCACGCGGCCAGCTATGGCAAAGTGGCTTACCAAACGGCTTATATGAAAGCCAATTTCCCGGCTATATATATGTCTGCCGTTTTGACGGCGGAATCAGGAAATATTGAAACTATTTCTGAAACAATCACTGAATGCAAAAGAATGGAAATTGCCATTCTGCCTCCGGATATCAACGAATCGTTTGGAGGATTTACGGTAATAAAAGACGGGAAAAGTCGCCTCATCGACAACCTGCTGAAGAGGCAGGATTCAATCCGTTTCGGGCTCAACACTATTAAAAACTTGGGAGAAGGAATTGCCGAGTCTATAATCAACGAAAGAAAAAAGAATGGAAAATTTTCTTCCATTTCTGATTTTTTGCGCAGAATAAAAGATAAAAATTTAAACAAAAAATCTCTGGAGTCGCTTGTTAAATCCGGAGCGATGGACTCTCTTGGTGACAGAGCCCTTTTTTTGCATAACATAGATAAACTTCTGACTTTCAATAAGGATGAAAGAAGCAGAGAATCCGATCAAGATTCGCTTTTTGGGAAAAATACGATGGCATTACAAAATATTGAAATAGATTTGGAAAAAACAAGAGAAACGAAATTGGCCGACAAGTTAATGTGGGAAAAAGAACTTTTAGGCCTTTATATTTCCGGACATCCACTGGACAGCTATAAGCATAAATTGGAAAACCGAGAAATAAATATACAGAAACTTAAAGAAACGGCCAAAGAAAAAGATTCTGTGGTTATCGGCGGAATCATAGAGGAAATGAGAAATGTCATGACAAAAAATGGCGAGAAAATGGTTTTTCTTAAAATGGCCGATTTGTCTGATTCAATAGAAGCTGTAGTCTTTCCCAGGGTACTTGGAGAATTTGCTGATTTGTTTATTCTGGACAGCTGCATTGTGGTTAAGGGAATTTTTTCAATCAGGAATAAAGAGAAAAGCATAATCATAGATAAAGTGAAACCGATGGAATAAAAAAGCACACACTAGAAAATCCCATTGTGTCAAATGGGACTTACCTGTATACTAACTCCCATGACCGAGGAAAATGTACCTTCTCCAAACAATATATCCTCTGAATTGCTCCCACAATCTCTCAAAAAAGGAAAATTTAAAGAAATAGCCAAAGAAGTTGTTCTGTTCATAATTATAGCTTTCGGAATAATACTTCCTTTCCGCCTCTATATAGCCGAACCGTATCTTGTCGATGGAAAATCTATGGATCCGACATTTGACACTGGAGATTACCTTATAGTTGATAAAATTTCATACAAATTTAACGAACCAGAGAGAAATTCGGTGATAATTTTCAGATATCCGGGAGATACCAAAAAAAGTTTTATAAAAAGAATTATTGGTTTGCCGGGAGAAACGGTTATTGTCGGTGAAAATTCTACCCGTATTGTAAACAAGGAAAATCCTCTCGGTTTCTTTTTGGACCAGTTTTATGTCGCTCACACTTCCGGAATGTCCTATGAAGCAACACTTTTCGAAGATGAATATTTCGTCATGGGAGATAATCGAGCAGAAAGTTTTGATTCCCGTTTCTGGGGACCGCTTCAGAAAAAATATATTCTTGGGAAACCGATTATCCGACTGTTTCCACTCAATAAAATAGAGGTAATGCCGGGAGAAATAAAATAGTAGTAATAGTAATTAAAATACTGCCATGGCAAAAAAAGAGAAAGGTAAGGAAAAAACATATTTTGAAAATATTTCTGACAAGGTCGGTGAAATAGCTATTCATTATGGTTTCACAGTTATAAAACCGCCGCACATTTTTTCCTCTCACTTTTTAAAAGCCAAGCAGTTCAAGGATTTTGATCACTATAGTGATGCTTTGGAAAAAGTGGTTCTGACAGAATGGTATATGAATGAAAGGCTTGATTTGGAAACACAACCTATAGCTATACACTACAAAAAACCTCTGCCCGGTAACCTTGTAAAAAAGAAATCTAATGTTGAGATGTACGGTTTTGAAATTATGGGCAGCAGTAGGGCTACTTCAGAAGCTCTTCTTATAAAGTGTGTTTTGGCCGTGCTGGAAGAGTTGGGACACAAAGATGTTTATATAGATATAAACAGTATCGGAGACAAGGAGTCAATAGTTAGGTTTGAGAAAGAGTTAGCTTCTCATTATCGAAAAAACGCCCATGTCCTAACCGCAAAAATGCGGCAGGAATTCAAAAGAAATCACTATACATTTTTTAGAAATGTCGCAGAAGAAGCGAGGGAATTTACCCAAAACATCCCGGAGCCCATCGGCTCGCTTTCAGATATAGCCAGAATCCATTTCAAGGAAGTTTTGGAGTGTTTAGAATCGTTTGGCATAATATATAAAATCAAACCTAATCTTTTTTCCAACAAACTTTATGCCTCTTATACCGCTTTTGAGATAAGGGAAACCCAAAAAAAGAGTGCCGGGGTGGAAATAATTGAGGAAGGCGAACTTCTGGCTTTTGGATACAGGTACAATCACTTGGCCAAAAAATTGGGCGGAAAGAGAGAAATACCCTCTATTGGCGTTACTGTTATTGTCAAAAAAAATAAAATACCCAAGAAAAAAATTTTGATAAAAAATATAAAAAAACCTAAATTTTATTTGGCCCAACTTGGAGGAACGGCCAAATTAAAAGCTTTAAATGTGGTAGAACTCCTCCGAAAAAATAAAATCCCGGTTTACCACTCAATAACCAAAGACAAAATAGCCGGGCAACTGAACGGCGCTGAATACATGAAGGCCAGCCATGTTCTTATAATGGGACAAAAAGAAGCGGTGGAAAATAGCATGGTTGTCAGAGATTTGAAAACCAGAGAGCAGGAAACTGTGGCTCTCCACGATCTTCCGGAATTTTTAAAAAAAATAAAGAAGAATAAAAAATAATGGTTGGGATTGATTGAAACCAAGGGGTATGTTAGAGTACTAGCCACATGACAATAAACGTAGAGGTGGTTAAATCAGGAAACGAGAATAATCTAAATCTTATAAGAAGGTTCACAAAAAGGGTCCAGGGCTCGGGCGTTTTGCCTCGTGTTCGAAGCCTGCGATATTCGGTAAGAAAAGCCTCTGAATATGTCAAAAAGAAAAAAACTTTAAAAGTTTTGCGGAAACGGGAGCTGATTAGTGAACTGATAAAAATGGGTAAAATGCCGGAGATGCCAACTCGTGGCAAAAAATAACAGTGATGGGCAAGAATTTTAGTTTAACCAACACGACAAAAAGCACGCTCCCTGGCGTGCCTTTTGCTAAAATAAAAAACAAGGCTTTGGGAAGCAAGTATTCCTTGTCTCTGGTTTTTATAGGAGAAAAAAAATCACAAACCTTAAATAAGATTTACAGAGGCAAAAACAAACCGACTAATGTTTTAAGTTTTAATATTTCGAAAAATAAAGGGGAAATTTTCATTACCCCCAGCGTTGTAAGGAGACAGATAAAACTGTTTCAAAGAAAATTTGACAATCTAGTGACATTTTTATTTATCCACGGTTTAATGCATTTGAAAGGAATGGAACATGGTAGTAGAATGGGGAGAGCAGAAACCAAATTGCGAGAGCAATTTAAGTTATAAAGTCAGTTGTATTTCCACTTTAGAGACTTTATAGACTTTACGGACTTTCTACTATTTACAATGGCACGCAATGTTACAGCCGGAATTGATATTGGAACGTCACAAATAAAAGTGGTGGTAGCTGAACTTGTTAGAGAAAACGGAAAAAATATAACCCGGGTAATCGGAACTGGGTTATCGGAGTCTCGCGGATTAAGGCATGGTTATATTATAAATGGCGAGGATGTAACTCAAAGCATCAGGAATGCCATAAAACTGGCCGAAAAAACATCTGGCATAAAAATTAACAAGGCTTTTGTCTCCGTTGGGGGCATTGGTCTTTCCAGTATTTCTTCTTCAGCCAGCGCTATCATAAGCAGGGCCGATCTTCAAATTACCGAGTTGGATATTGAAAAAGTCTCACGGATGTGTGAGGAGAGCCTGCCCACCAATTTGTTGCAAAACAACCGTATATTGCACAGCATTCCCCTATCTTACAAAATAGACGGCAAACCGGTTTTGGCCAAGACACCCTTAGGTATGAAAGGAACAAAACTTGAAGTTAAAATGCTTTTTATTGTCTGCTTGGATCCTCACTTAAACGACCTTTTGGAAAAAATCGATGAGGCCGGTATTGACGTTATAGATTGTCTGGCGGCTCCGATTGCCTCTTCTTTTGTTACCCTGACAAAGCAACAAAAAATGGCTGGCTGTGTTTTGGCCAACATCGGTTCTGAAACGATGTCTATTGTTGTTTTTGAAAATAACATTCCGATATCTTTGGAAGTTTTTCCGATCGGATCAACGGATATTACCAACGACATCGCTTTAGGCCTGAAAATCCCTCTGGAAGAAGCGGAGAACGTCAAAATCGGAGGTCTTGGCTCCACATCTTTCCCAAAGAAAAAGTTGGATGAAATAATTTCTGCCAGACTTGCCGATATGTTTGAACTGATAGAAAATCATTTAAAAAAAATAGGTCGCAATGGTCTTCTGCCTGCCGGTATTTTTATTATTGGTGGCGGAGCGGGAATCAACGCTATTGAAGATTTTGCAAAAAACTTTCTGAAATTGCCTTCAAGGATTGGCAGTGTTGTGGCTGGCGAGTCAAAAAACGGAGGTAAAGATTCTATTTGGGCCGTGGCTTATGGCTTATGCACTCTTGGTCTTTCAAAGGAAGAAAAAAATAATTTGGGATTAAGAAACACCGTCAACAAAGGAGGCCAAAAAATCGTTAACTGGTTAAAACAATTTTTGCCCTAAAAACATCTTGAAATTATATATTACATTGACATAAATCTCTAATGGGGTCAATTGTTTGTATTTAATTTTCTTTCTGCTATAGTACCCTTATCAAAAACTAACCTTATAAAAATATGCCTCAGATAAAACCAGATGTAGAAGCATTCGCTAGGATAAAAGTTTTGGGTGTCGGCGGTTCTGGTAAAAACGCCTTAAATCACATGATTAATTCCAAAGTCAAAGGAGTTGATTTTATTGCCGTTAATACCGACTCGCAAGACCTTCACCATTCGCTATCTAAGAAAAAAATACACATTGGCAAAAATTTGACTCGCGGACTTGGAGCCGGGATGAATACGGAATTGGGAAAAAGAGCGGTGGAAGAAACTAAAGAAGAGGTCCAGGAAGCGGTGAAGGGTGCCGATATGGCTTTTATTACTTATGGACTTGGCGGTGGAACTGGCACGGGAGCTGGTCCTATTATTGCCAAAATTGCAAAAGAAATGGGCGCTTTGACTGTGGGAGTTGTGACAAAACCATTTTTCTTTGAAGGTCAGCAAAGAATGAAAATAGCTGAAACCGGTCTAGAGGAATTGCGACAAGCCGTCGATGCTATCATTGTCATCCCAAACGACAGGCTTCTTTCTACAATCGGTAAAGAAACTACGGCAAAAACTGCTTTCGCCATGTGTGATGATGTTTTAAAATCGGCCGTTGAAGGCATCTCCGACCTTATTACCATTCCCGGAATTATTAATATAGATTTCGCTGATATTAAAGCGATCATGACCGATGCCGGTTCGGCTCTGATGGGCATAGGAACGGCTAGTGGCGAAAAAAGGGCGGAGGAAGCGGCAAAAATGGCTATAAATTCCCCTCTTTTGGAGATTTCTATAAATGGAGCGAAGGGGGTTCTCTTTTCTATCGCCGGAGGAGCTGATTTGGGAATGTTTGAAATCCAGGATGCCGCCAAGATAATTACCGAATCTGTTGATCCGAATGCCAAGATTATTTTCGGTACGGTTAATGACGAGAGTTTGAAAAAAGGTGAAGTAAAAATAACTGTCATTGCCTCAAATTTTCCAGAAAATTTTACAAAGAAAACTCTTTTCCAATCAACTCAAGTTATGGGAAACAAGGAGAAAGAGAGTGAGGAAAAAGGTAAAATATTCAATTCTATTCCGACTACCGGATCTGACGATAAAAAGACGGATGAAGACGATGAGTGGGGCGCAGTGCCAGCGTTTTTGCGAAGAAGTAAATTAAAATAGAATAGGGAATAATGAATATTGAATAATGAATCAAGGAAAAATTAAAGATTTTACCGACCTTGATACTTGGAAAATTGCTCATGATTTAGTACTTTCTATTTATAAAACTTCAAAAAAATTCCCTGATTCTGAAAAATTTGGATTAGTCTCACAAATACAAAGAGCTTCTGTTTCAATTACGTCTAATATTGCTGAAGGATTTGGAAGACAATCTTATAGAGAGAAAGTTCAATTTTACTATTTAGCACATGGTTCGCTGATAGAAGTGAAAAATCAATTAATATTAGCTAAAGATTTAGAATACATAAATAATGATTATTTTATAAAAATCTTAGAAAAAATCACACTTAGCCAAAAACTACTTCAGGGCTTAATTAAAACTTTGAAATCATTTATAATGAACAAATCATAATTCATTATTCAATATTCATTATTCTATGATATATAATCTTATTATTATCGGTGGCGGGCCGGCGGGAGTATCTGCTGGTGTTTATGCCGCTAGGAAAAAACTGAAAAC
>MHWN01000003.1 GCA_001825395.1 Candidatus Zambryskibacteria bacterium RIFCSPLOWO2_02_FULL_39_26 | reverse complement strand
TTTTTATGTATTAGAGAAATAATTTTGCTCTTTATTTTGCTTTATGGTTATTGGTTAAAAAATCCACTTCGAGAGCCAAATTTGTCTTCTCGTTTATCTCAATTTTCTGGAGGATTAATGATAGCAATATGGTTAATTTTCCCAAGTATTGCCTTTTATTTTCTTATCCCTTTAATAATATTTGGCATCCTTGGTTCCAAAAAATATTATCGTACGATTACCTCAAATGTCTGATTTTAACCCTTCACTCTCAATCTAGTTTGTTTGTTCTTATCAATCTTCGGCAGTCTGATTAATAAAAGTCCGTGCTTTTCCACCGCATCGGCTTCCTCAACTTCCACTTCGGCTGGAAGCATTATTGTTCTGGAAAATGAGCCCCAGTAAAGTTCCTGATGAAAATAATCCTCATCTTTGACAAACCGCTCCGTTTCGCGCTTGCCTTTTATGACTACCATATCGCGAGTAATGGAAATATCCAAATCTTCGGGCTTGACACCGGCCACCATGCTTTTTATGACGATTTCGGAAGGAGTTTGATAAACATCCACAGTCAATTCCCCCTCGGATCCTTCTTCGTCAAACCAAGCCTCGCCAGTTGCTGATTTTGCCTTGCCGTTTGATTTACTTTCAGGCAAAGAAGTTTCAGGCCCATCATCCATTCTCATACTGCCTGTTAGTTTTTCAAAAAAAGAGCGATTATCCTTCATATTTTTTAATTAGTGACTTGTTTTAAGTATTCTCTGGTTTTTCTAATATGTTTGACCTTTTCAAAAAGTAGTAGGAGAACTATAACGCTAAGCCAAACCATCCCGAATACGAAGAAAATATTTTCCGGCGTACCATTAAGTATAAATAAATTAAAGGCGGTATGCAACACGATGGCCACAATAATCCCTATAAAAGTGTAAATTCTCCTTTCAAGCACCGGTTTATAAAAGGATAAACCCATAAATATACCGATAGTTCCCGAAGACATTATATGCAGTAAGCTGGCGCCGATAAAACGCAAATTGCCGTTGATTATTGCGCCCATTGCATTACCTTCCCTTATCGGGTCCATCAGAAATAAGGTGTTTTCAAGCGTGACGAAGCCCAGGGCGCCGACGATAAGATAAATCATATCATCTACCGGCTCGTCAGTGGCTTTGTTTCGGAGAGCAATAAAATAAATAAAGACAAATTTTACCACCTCTTCTGTGCTGGCCCACAAACTGAATGAAATAAATTCATCTCCGCTAAAATAATTATAAACAATTTTTTGCAACGGCAAAACAAAGAGCACCGCAATCATTCCGCCGACAAACGAAAGAGTGAGCATTTTATGGGGCTCCGGATGGGTGTCTTCTTTGAGCCAAAACCAAAGCCAGACCATTGCCGGAATGAGTCCAAGCAGGAATGCCAGAATAAACGGATATGTTTGAATGAATGTTACAAGCATAGATTATTTGGTTCCCGGCCAAGATGTGACCATAAGAAGGTTTTCTTTTTCATTTTTAATACTCATCCAAATTTCTTCTGTAATGAACGGCATAAATGGATGGAGAAGTTTAAGTGAAGTCAAAAGTATGTGCCGGAGGGTGTATTCTGTTGAATTTATAACTTCCATATTTCCGCTTTTTATTCTACTTTTAGATTCCTCTATTATTTTATCAGCAAAAGTGTGCCAAACATAATGATAAAGTTTTTCTCCTGCAAGATAAAATCGATAATTATCCATGTCTTTTGTTAGGTCAACTACTAACCTTTCCAATTCTTCAATATTTGCCAAGTCCGGCCCCGTCAAATTTTTTGGTTTTTTCCCATCGAATTTTTCTGTGCTGGAGAGAATGAAACGGGTGATATTCCAAAGCTTATTTGCAAATAGTTTATAAGCTTTAACTTTTTGGATATCAAATTTGGCGTCCGCCCCGGGACCAACACCGATAATCATAGACATTCTCAAGGCATCCGCGCCGTATTCATTTATGATGTCTATTGGGTCGATGCCGTTGTCCAAGGATTTGCTGAATTTTTGGCCCTTGGCGTCGCGAAGTATGCCGTGAAGGTAAACTGTTTCAAATGGGATGTCGCCAATCAAGTATTGAGACATCATAATCATTCTGGCCACCCAAAAAAACAATATCTCATATCCCGGATTTATGACGCTGGTCGGGTGAAAATTTTTCAAATCCTCGGTTTTTTTCGGCCAGCCGAGAGTGGACAGGGTCCAAAGCGCTGAAGAAAACCAGGTGTCTAAAGTATCCTCCTCCTGCACCCAACCGGCCTCTTTTGGGGCTTCCAGCCCTGCAAATATCTCTTTATTTCTGTACCAAACAGGGATTCTGTGCCCGTACCAAATCTGTCTGGAAATACACCAATCCCGCAAATTTTCTATCCAATTGAAATAAACTTTTTCAAAATGGGCCGGAATAATTTTTATTTTGTCACCACTGACAGGTTCCAACATGAGCTCTTTGAGCGATTTATTATTACGTTCAGGTATTTTTTTATTTACATCCACAAACCATTGGAGCATGATTTGAGGTTCAATAATTCCTCCCGTTCTTTCAGCAGTAGCTATACGGTTTTCATAATTATTATCAACTGAAACAAGCAAGCCTTTGGATTTTAATTTCTCAACAATTTTTTCCCGAGTCTCACTTATTTTCATTCCGGCAAATTCTCCGGCTATGGGAAGCAATTTGCTAAACTGGTCTATAATCTGCTCCTTGTCTAGTTTGTATTTTTCAGCCAGGAGAAAATCTTGGTGTGAATGCCATGGCGTAATTGTCATGACCCCAGTGCCGAATTCCATGTCTATCATTTCATCCTTTATAACAGTGGCTTCTATTGGTCCATTTATCCACTCAATTGTCATTTTCTGTCCGTGTTTGTAATTCAGGTAGCGCTTATCCTTTGGGTGCATGACAACATATTTATCTCCAAACTTTGTCTCTGGTCTGGCCGTGCCTATTTCAAAAGGGCCGTACTTAAGAGTGTAAAATTTGCTTTTCTTCTCCTCGTATACTATTTCATCGTCGGAAATTACGGTTTGACCTTTAGGATCCCAATTGACGATTCTATGTCCGCGATATATCAGTCCATCTTCGTACATTTTTTTGAATGCAGTTCTGACGGCAATACTGCGAGGCTGGTCAAGGGTAAATGCTTCGCGAGACCAGTCAAGAGAGGACCCGATTTTTCTTAGTTGATCCACGATTGTTTTTCGGCTTGTCTCTACAAATTCATTGACGCGTTCTAGGAATTTTTCCCGGCCGATATCTTTTTTCCATATCCCCTCCTTCTCCAAGATTTTTGTAACTTTTGTATCTGTAGCTATTGCCGCATGATCAGTTCCGGGAAGCCATAAAGTCTTTTTGCCCCTCATTCTGTTATAGCGGATGATGGCATCCTGAATAGAATCCTCCAAAACGTGGCCCAAGTGCAATACACCCGTGGCATTTGGCGGAGGGAGGACAATTGAGAAATAGCTTGAGTTTTTTCTGGTTATACCTTTTTTTAGACATACATCCGGGTTGAAAAGGCCACTATCCTCCCAAATTTTATAGATGCGTTTTTCAGTGCCAGCGGCGTTATATGGAGACAAAAATATTTTATCCATTTAACCAGAATATCATAAAATATCGTTAAATAACAAGCATACTCCATAACTAAAAGGAAATTCTAAAGGACATTAACTAAATAAGTTTTGTCCCTTATACTAATATTCATAATATAAGAAGTTTATTAAGGATATAATTAATTTTAAAGGACACACTTATTTATCTAAAGGACAAATTTAAAAATGGCTTACTTAAGCCATTTTTTGGCCTTTGCTTTTTTCATAAAACATTGACAAGTTTCTATCTATGCGTAGTATGATTTTTACAAAATGATATTTCAATCAGATTACCATGAATAAGCGGGCTAATTTCAGTAATTTTAAAGAGCATTGTTTATGAAGATAATGACAAAAAAAACTAAAATACTGATTGAAAAATTGGCTGTTTTCGCCTTGATGTTTGCTATTTTGTACCCAGTTAATTTGATTTTTTCTGAAATTCCCAGAGTTTCCGCCTCAACGGCCACAACTCCTGATTGTCTTTCCCCGGATACTTTAGGGGATACAACAAACATAGTATTGGGGGAAAGCTGGGATGGAGGCCAGTTTAATCTCCAAAGTGTGTTCAATAGCTTAGGCTACTCCATTGACGTTGTAAACAATCAAACTCACTATCAAACCTGGACTCCGTTAAAGGACAATACCATTATTACAGTTAAATCTGTTTTTCATAAAAGCGGTTATGAAGAAGTTTTTGGCTATCTGAGAGATGGCGGAACTTTCAACCCGATATTTAGAAATGGAGAAGTGCCGCAATATCCGGATGTTCCTTTGTTAAGCCATGGCCAGTCTATTGATATAAATATTGACGGCAAAGATCCGATAGTATTTGCAATTTTTGTATCTGACACCGGCCTATTTAGATATTCAAAAAATTCTCAAAATGATTCGGCTGGAAGCAAATTTTCCGTAACTTACGATACTGACGCCTTAATTGAAGATTATCTTATCGCCTTTGAAGATCTTCCGGTATTAGGTGAACATGTTGGAGATAACGACTACAATGACACTATTGCTCTAGTTGTACCGAAAAATTGCAGCGATGATCATATAAATCAGCCTCCAATCCTAACACGCATCGGCGCAAATCCAATTAGTATTTTTATCGGAGGAATATTTACCGACCCAGGAGCGACAGCAGAAGATCCAGAGGATGGTGATATTACGGCAAATATTGTTGTAACAGGAACTGTTGACACTAACACGGTTGGATCATACACACTTACTTACAATGTCCTAGATTCAGATGGTTTGGCGGCCACGCCCGTGACAAGAGTGGTCAATGTCGAGCCTGTGATGGCAATTAACGCAACATTAATAGTTACAAAAATAGTTTGTGATTCCGAATCTGATCTGCCAAATTGGGGAGGCGGAGGACCGGACATATCCAGCACCACTGCTTCACAATTCCTAAATTCTCACCCAAATTGCAGGCCACAAGCTGATTGGGATTTTCAATGGGCCACATCAAGCAATCCTAATCCTGGGAGCAACGCTGGGTTAGGGCCTTATCCATGGACCACTTTCGGGTCAACCAATTCGGATGGGATGATTTCAACATATATACCTACAAACCAGGGTCAGATTAGAGTCAGAGAAGTTTTTAAAGACGACTACATTCCTTTTACTGACGACACAATCCACGATCTTTCTGCAGAGATATATTGTCATACTGATGTTGGATTTTATGACAACTACGATTTCGTCACCTTCGCTCTGCCCGATGGAACATATTATTGTGTAGCTTGGAACGTCAAAATTAATCATCCACCAGTAAACCATTCTCCAGTCATTACTCTTATAGGTGCAAACCCTGCAAGTGTCAATGTTGGCGATATCTACAATGACGTTGGAGCCGCAGCCCTCGATCTAGAAGACGGCGATATTACAGCCGATATTGTAGCAACTAGTACTGTAAATACCACTATAGCCGGTAGTTATACAGTAACCTATAATGTCTCTGATTCTCAAGGACTAGCTGCTACTCCAGTATCAAGGACAGTTAATGTCCTTGATGTAACGTCTCCCGTTAAAGGTACAATTACCTTCTGTCTCATAGTGGCTGATAATCAAAATGTCATTGCTACAAGCTCAAATGACTTACCGGGCGGATCATTTGCCATTAACCTGGCTTCCACGACTGATTTCAGCATAAGCACATTATCAAAAGTGTGGAATGCGCGCACATTCAATCCGAACAGGCATATTATTCTCTCTTCAGACGATGCGGATTGCGTAACATTTAACGATTTAGAATTCGGCTCATATTATTACTCGGAACTATCGGTCAGCGGTTCTCTTTGGAATACACCGAAATATAACGATCAAAATACTCAACCTGTAAATAATGTCTTTGACTTCTTTCTATATAGTCCTGAATTGTTCAATGCCACAACCACAGATGATGCAAATAGAAATCTAAACTCTGACGGAAATATAGTTTTGACCGCAGATGGCAGGGAAAAAACTTTAGTCATGTATAACATTTACAATCCGGTTCCGACATGCACAGAAAATTGCGTAGAAAATAACGCCAATATTTCTGTGGTCAAGGTTGCTGACAGAACCACGGCGAGCATGGGAGATACAGTCGTGTATACTATTACTTTGACAAATCACGGTCCTGACAATGCCACAAATGTGTTCTTAACAGACATTATTCCAAGCGAATTAAATCTTGTTTCTGCCACAACAAGCTTGGGTAGTTTTGCCACAACTACTGGTATTTGGACGGTTGGGGACCTCATAAATGCTTCTTCAACCATTCTCACCATTACTGCCATTATAAAAGAAGGCACTGGCGGACTTATAATTACCAATACGGCCATTGCTTCTTCAACCCAAAATGATCCTAATACCGATGACAATACTTCAAGCGTTCGTGTTACAGTCAACATTCCCCAAACCCCATGTACCGTAAATTGCGGAGGCGGTGGCGGAGGTGGCGGCGGAGGTGGCGCAACCCCTAACGGTCCAATAGTCGGTTCGTTTGGCGGGACAACTCCAGTCCCACAAGTTGCCGGAGCATCAACTTCATCTTGTTACTACTTGTACGATTACTTGCGAAAAGATTTCAATAATAATCCCGTTGAAGTCAGAAAATTGCAAATTTTCCTAAGAGACCTTGAAGGATTCAGCGACATGAAGATCACCGGAGTTTATGATGATCAAACCATAAAATATCTAAACGCCTTTCAAGTAAGATATTTCAGCGACATTTTGGAGCCGTGGGGGCATACAGGTCCGACAGAATATACCTATATTCTTACCAAGAAAAAAGTGAACGAAATATACTGCCGAATGGCTTTCCCAGTGACATCACTTCAGCAATTGGAAATTGATACATTCAGAAATTTTCTGTTGAGCCTACGAAATGCAGGTATAAACACTTTCCCTCAATCAGTTGAACTGGTATCACCTCCAGACACGGATAATAACTTTGGCATTTCTTCCGGGACCCCAGAAGTGGCCGACGATTTTACCGAAGATCTTAAAAATGGAGGAAGAAAAATCGCCAACATGGCCTTGGCTTTTCTAACGTGGCCTCTCCAATCCTATTTTGGCGAATTGTTTGACCGTGGATTCAGCTTGCTTGACCTTCTTTTACTTCTCATAATAATTATAATTTCTTACTTGTGGTACAAAGAACGTAGAAATAATAAAAAAATAGAAGATATCAACAAAGAAATTGATTTGAAATAAGAAAAGCCCCGCAGAGCGGGTCTTTTCTTTTGTACTTCCGTAGAAATTATACTACATTTTTATACCTTAAATTTCCTTTTGCCACAATAGCCTGTGGATTACTCAATACTTCGGGGCTTCTAACTGTTTTTATGTAAGTAGCGGCCGCTATCATCAGAGCATTATCCGTGGCTAAAAGTTTTGTTGGGAATTTGACTTTTAAATCTGGATAAATCCCTTCAAATTCTTTAAAAACTTCTTGTATTTTCTGGCTGGCGATGACTCCGCCGGCAACTATCAATGTTTTTGCATGGGTTAAGTTCAACGCTTCTTCGGTTTTTTCTTTCAAAACATCCAAGATGGACTCTTCAAACTCGCGGGCTAAATCAGCTTTATCATTTTCTGTCATTTTTTGGTGTTCTCCTTGGAAATTGTCTCTAATATAGTATAAAACGGCAGTTTTAAGACCTGAAAATGAAAAATTTAAGTTTTTTGAGTGGATCATCGGTCTAGGCAACTTGGCTTTGTGCGGGAGGTTTTGAACACGGGCTAATCCTGCCAAATGGCTAACTTCTGGTCCGCCGGGATAGGGCAGACCCATCATCCTGGCCGTTTTATCAAAAGCCTCCCCAACTGCATCATCAACCGTTTCTCCGATAACTTCATACTTGTCCCAACTTTTCATTTTTACTATTTCTGTATGTCCGCCAGAAATAAGCACAGCTAAAGCAGGGAAGTTTATTGCATTATTTTTAAATTTTAAATTTAAAATTTTAAATTCATCGCTTCTGTCTATCAGGACAGAAGCGATGTGACCTTCCATGTGATTGATTCCCAAAACCGGAATATTCCAAAGTTTTCCAAGCGCTTGTGCAAAAACTATGCCTACCCAAAGTGCCGGCTCAAGTCCCGGTCCGCTTGTAACGGAGATTAAATCTATTTCCGGTTTATCCTTATTTTCCAAAAAATTCTTAAATGATTCAAATAAACCCTTCTCCTTTTCTAATATTTTACTAATTTCTTCTTCCTTGTTCTCAAAATTTTGTTTAGAAATTGGAAATTGAAAATTAGAAATTAAATTTGATTCTTTTAATACTTTCTCTAATAAAGGAATCAGATTTCTGGCGTGTTCACGCTTAGCTAAAGTAGGGAAGACACCACCAAATTCTTTGTGTAACTCAACCTGTGAAAAAAGGGCATTTCCAAGGACAGTAAAAGTAGGGGATTCCAGTCCTCCACTTGCCTCAACAATACAAACCGCGGTCTCATCACAAGATGTTTCAATACTTAAAATTTTCATATTGTGACCTAATCATATCCTTTGCGCGAACCTTTTTCGAGAGCTAATCGCACGCTCCGCGTGCGTGGTGGCTTTAGACCAATGCGTACGCTCCGCTTGCGTGGCAACTCTCACAATCCGATCATTTCCTTACAGGAACGGTACACCTTTCGCACCTGCGGTGCTCAAGGTCTTGCGAAGCTCCAAGTATTCGCTTCTCACCTCGTGGGCTCGGCGCTCCGCCCTCGCCCCGTTCCGCCTTTCCATGTTTTTTCTTTTTCGCGGGGGGGATTTTTTAAAATTGAATGGGCGGAAACGGGACTCGGTCGGGCTTCTTCTAGGGAAGAAGCCGGTCGGAAACAAATTCAATATTGAGCCTCATGTCATTTGTTATCGCTAGTGATTCGTCCAGCCCATGGAGTCCATCCTCGGCATTTGCCTCGGACATTTCCGCTAGGGCTACTCGCGCCTAGATGTCTAGGTTTGGCGCATTTCCTCGCCATTGCCCGCCTGCGGGCGGGTGGCTCGGGCGCCATGCTGTTTGGGGGAAGGAAGGAATCCTTCCCCCAGCTTCGGTCTCCT
>MHWN01000002.1 GCA_001825395.1 Candidatus Zambryskibacteria bacterium RIFCSPLOWO2_02_FULL_39_26 | reverse complement strand
TACCACTTAACCATGCCCGCAATTTTTCTAGCAGATTTCATAGTATAATAAATTGAGTAAAAAATCAAAATGAAAAATTTTCCCGTTCCAAAAGAAGTTTTATATGTAACTAAAAATCTAGAAAAAGCTGGGTTTGAGGCATATCTCGTGGGTGGATGTGTCAGGGATCTGGTTTTGAGTAGGGAACCGAAAGACTGGGATGTGACGACAAACGCTGTGCCAGAGCAGATTATAACCTTATTTCCCAAGACTTTTTACGAAAATACTTTCGGCACAGTAGGTGTGGTAAACGAGGAAGTATTAAATGAAGGTTTGAAAGTGATTGAAATTACACCATATCGTCTAGAATCGGATTATTCTGACAATAGGCATCCTGATAAGGTCACTTTTAGCCAGAAAATTGAAGATGATTTGCAAAGGCGTGACTTTACGATCAATTCTTTGGCTTATTCTCCATCAAAAAACGAGGTTGTTGATTTTTATGATGGCCAAAAAGACATTGGGCACAAAATTATCCGGACAGTAGGGGATCCAGTGGCTCGCTTTACTGAAGACGGGTTGCGTATGCTTCGCGCCGTCAGACTTTCGGCAGAACTTTTATTTGAAATTAGTCCTGAAACTGAAAAAGCTATATTTGAGAACTCACACTTACTTAAAAACATTTCCACGGAGCGAATCAGAGATGAATTTACCAAAATGATTTTGTCTCTAGAGCCAATGATGGCTCTACTTAGGCTTAAAAAGCTCGGATTGTTGCCATATATTGTGCCAGAACTTGAGGAAGGAGTTGGCATTGAGCAAACCAAAACTCACGCTTACGATGTTTTTGAACACCTCCTTCGCTCTGCGCAACATGCTGCGGATAAGGGCTATCCTCTGGAAATACGTTTGGCTGCTTTGTTTCACGACATTTCTAAACCGGAATCCAGGAGAAAGGGTAAGGGGGCTTGGACTTTCTACGGCCATGAAGTTCTTGGGGCTCATGTAACCAAAAAAATACTGGAAAGATTGAAATATCCTAGTAAAACAATTGAGAAAGTTGTGAAACTAGTCCGCTGGCACATGTTCTTCTCTGATACCGAGCAAATAACTCTCTCTGCGGTCCGTAGAATGATTGTAAATGTAGGGGGTGGAGAATCAATATGGGACCTGATGAATCTACGCATCTGCGACCGTATAGGCACTGGCAGACCCAAGGAGAACCCTTATAGACTTCGCAAATATCACGCCATGATAGATGAAGCTCTTCGGGACCCTATTTCTGTTGGAATGCTTAAAACCAACGGCAGTAGACTTATGGAGATCACCAAAACCCAGCCGGGCCCTAAAATAGGCTTTATTTTACATGCTCTTTTGGAAGAAGTGCTGGAAGATCCCAAGAAAAACACATCAGAATATCTAGAAAACAGAGCAAAAGAACTTTTTTCTCTGCCTGAAAAGGAACTAAAAGCCCTTGGAGAAAGTGGCAAGCAAACTAAGGAAGAAGCTGACATGGAGGAAGTCAAAAAAATACGCTCAAGCCACTGGGTGAAATAGCTCTGAAGAGAATTGCCAAATCTCCATTCGTATATTCGATATAATTCGTTATTATTCGTAATAAAAAACAGCCCGGACACCAGGGCAATCTTTCGATCACAAGCGTCAACGAGCTGTTGAGGGGAGAAGTGTGCCCCAGCAAGACGAGGTTGGATACAATATCACGAAACTCAAAGAAATAGAAATAAATTGAGGATATTTTGATCACCGCACCACAATCAAACCAGAACACCTTCCGGGTAGGAAGCCGCGCGACCTCCAAAAAGTACAAACATCAAAGAACAAGGCCCAGAAAATCCGTCCGGGGTTTATCGGACATTCAATCTGAACTCTGAATTAATTATATGTCCTTTAGAAAAGTATGTAAAGGACATTACAGACAAAACTGTGGATAAAGGTCGCTCAATCATAAGTTTGTAGAGACCGCATAAACTCTGGTGAGTTTTGCTTGTCTCGGTGTTCTAAGAAAATAATCAACTCGATACATAACCTTCTCGCAAACTCCTCGCGGACTACCGCATCGTCAAACAGTGCTTCAGGTTTATTTTATCTTCGTCGTTATTTTCTAAACCACCTGCGAAGTCTCCACAAACTTATAATTTCGCTCCAAATGTTGTTGCCTAATATCAAAAAACTCTAAATAAGTATTTATCTGTGACCTCAAAATCCGAGGCTTTATATATTTCGTAGCAAAATACATCACGAAGGATGGCATCTTTAAGAAACTGCTTTTTAAACTCGTTGTTAATAGCTCCAATATATGCACGTGAGAATCCTTGCTTAATTAAATATCTTGCTCTTTCCACATAGGTAAAAACGCCTAACTCGCTATACCCCCTTAGACACTTATTAATGACTGCCAACAAGCTATTATCAAGACTGGGTACACACAGAGAAATACTCACAATTTCGCCCTTATCCATAACTACACCCCCGATGAGTTTCGGATCATCTTTATAAAGTTCAAGGAAATGGAGATCATTTTCTGTTTTTGAAAATTTATTTTTCTCTTCAGTTCTAGTAGTATTCCATTTTTCAATGAATATTTTTATTAATTCTACATGTTTCGATGTATAAGACTCAAAGAACAGTTCCGGATATTTTCTTATAAATTGGTTATACTTTTTACGAACAGATTTTTCAGTGAGGTTTGCAATGGGCGCAAGGACAATTTCGACCTCTTGAGCTGTAAGATATTTCTCTGACTGAGGAGGAGTGGAACATTCATTTACTGCAAAGTATTTGGGATTGAAATACTTCATTAGAGCATCTTGCAGTTCTCTCTTTGGATGATCAAAGAGTACACGGATGTCATTATTTTGTTCTTTGTGAACTAGTAAAACTTGTTCGTTATCGTAAGTCGCAGTATAAAGACTTTTACCTGCATGAGTAAGCCAGGTATTGAGTACATAGGGAGAGAATAGAAAAACGGGAATAAATCCTCGCTTCAATAAAAACTCTTTTAAAATAGAGTGAGAATTATCAACGGGAATTTTCTTTATATGGAATGATGTCATATTGCAATCTCTAGCTCGATTGGACAGTGGTCAGAGCCTAAAACAGCTGGATAAATGCGAGCGGATTTTACTTTTTCTTTGAGTTTTTTGCTTACGAAAATATAATCTATTCTCCAACCTATATTTCTTTCGCGAGCGTTGGCAAAGTGACTCCACCAAGAGTAGTGACCGTTGCCTTTGGTAAACATTCGGAATGTGTCAGTAAATCCTGCATCCACAAATTTTTGAATACCTTCACGCTCTTCTTTGGTAAATCCTTTTTTACCTTCGTTTTCTTTCGGTCGAGCTAAATCATCGGAGGCGTGTGCTACATTCAAATCCCCGCAAAAAATAACTGGCTTAGTTTTCTCTAGTTCTTCTACAAAAGCAAGAAAAGCTGGATCCCAGTGCTTGTAACGCAAGGATAGGCGAGAGAGGTCATCTTTGGCGTTGG
Source organism: Candidatus Zambryskibacteria bacterium RIFCSPLOWO2_02_FULL_39_26 (assembly GCA_001825395.1). Taxonomy (GTDB): domain Bacteria; phylum Patescibacteriota; class Minisyncoccia; order Phycocordibacterales; family DATDWN01; genus C7867-006. The sequence goes on along the minus strand of MHWN01000002.1, from coordinate 2,022 downwards.
GAGTATAAACACAAACTACGTAAAAATCATCAAACTCAAGGGTGGTAATACGGCCTTCAGTGTTGGGGTCGCCATAACCGTCGTCGGAAAGCTTGTATTTCTTGGCTATTTTTTCAGGCACGCCCAAGATAACACTTTTTGGTTTTATTTTAGTAAAAATCGCAGTACCACTGTAGCCAGGACGAGTAGCGGAGTTCCAATATTCTTCATACTCTGGCAAGTCCACCTCACTTTGATTTTGCTGTGCTTTGGTCTCTTGCAAACAAATAATATCCGGTTTGTATTTCTCCACAAACGGCACAAAAAGCCCTTTTTTGTGGACCGCGCGGATGCCATTTACGTTCCAAGAGACAATTTTCATACTTCAATAATATCATATCCAACACAATAAACACCTAGTAAAACTATTCTCGTATTCTCAAGAATATGAGAATAGTTTTATAAAAAGAAATCCGCCTCCGATAGGGAGACGGACCCTTGTCGAAAGCGGCTAGGCCATGTCACCACTTTTGGCCGACAAAATGAACTCGCGAATAAGATCCTGGCCGATGGGACCCGTTGCCCAAATTTGCCCTGGACTCTTTTCGTAAAATTCGGAATTCGGTGTATTCCACCAGACTGGGATCATTTCCAATCGAAGTGCACCTTTAGCCAGAGTCAGAATTTCATCTGGAACAACAAACGGCTCACTCGATCCACCACCACCACCTGTTCCTCCACCACCACCCATTTCACATCCTAAAGACACAGTCTATATAAAAAATGTTTAATGTCAATTATCTTTTATTGTGATATTTTTTGTGGGTATCGCGCAGATGCTTATCCGTCACGTGAGTATAAATCTGGGTGGTAATAATACTTGAGTGACCGAGGAGTGCTTGGACGGAGCGGAGGTCGGCGCCGTTGGAAAGTAAGTCGGTGGCAAAACAGTGTCTTATGGTATGGGGAGTTACCTTTTTGGAAATTCCGGCTTTAATTGCATGCTTTTTTACGATTCTTTCTACTGATCTTTTATTAAGAAAACCAAAATCTCTTGTGGTATTTTTTTTGAAATTTCTCTCATCTACGGGAGTAAATAAAGCATCACTTATATCCTTTCGTGCCTTGAGATATTCTCTTATACATTTTTTGGCCTGCTCTGAAATAAAAACGACTCTAACCTTCCCTCCTTTACCACGAATAGAAAGTTCGTCAGAATTTAAATTCAAATCCCTAGTCAAAGAGCAGAGTTCGGCCAAACGCAGTCCAGTAGAAAACAAAAGTTCTAGTATAGCCCTATCTCGCAAATCCCTCAAATCATTTCCTTTTGGGGAAGATAGTAGTCGAGAAAGTTCTTCAGGAGTTATTAGGTCAAGTGACCTTTCGGAGATTTTTGCAAGTTCAATACGCTCCGCCGGCAATGTTTTTATTTCTTGCCTTGCTAAATATTTTAGAAAAGCCCGCAAGGCGATGAGGTAGTAGTTTTGAGTTTTTCGCGACAAAGTTTCACTATTTTTTTTGTTATGCCCACTGGGTTGCCTGTTAAGCCACAGACGAAATTCGCGCACAGAATTATCAGTAATTTGAGCAGGATTGTCATTTTTTGAAAACTCTAAAAAACGAGTGAGGTAATGATCATAGTTTTCAACTGTTTTAAGTGACCTGCCACGTTCAATCTCAATGTATTCCAAAAACTGCTGTTTAAGTTTTTTTAAAGAATTCATGCACAAATTGTATCACAATGCTATGTCGCACAATATTTGTTATACAACATTTTAAGATGTCTCATAACAAGAAAACGGAACTGTCTTAACTCGTCAACCTGCGAGGTTAACAAGTTTAGGTTAAAAGAAGCTATTTCATAAATTAAATTTTTATTATAGTATAAAGACATTATGGGACTTGATGCACAAAATCAAGGAGCTGGTTTACCTCAAGACAAGGGAGTTGGTTTTATAGCTGAAGAAGTTTTGGTTGATATTTTGAGAAACAGATTGCCGGATATGAGTGTCCGATTATCAACCAGTGGAGAAGATTCGGGAT
>MHWN01000001.1 GCA_001825395.1 Candidatus Zambryskibacteria bacterium RIFCSPLOWO2_02_FULL_39_26 | reverse complement strand
GCATAACCATTTCTACTCCTTCATTTAGGGTCACATCTCCGGTAACGTCTGTCGTTCGAACATAGAATTGCGGTTTGTAACCGGTGAAGAACGGTGTGTGTCGTCCACCTTCCTCTTTCTTTAGAATATAAACTTCAGCTGTAAATTCGGTGTGAGGAGTTACTGTTTTTGGTTTTGCCAAAACTTGTCCTCGGTGAATAGCTTCCTTGCTTGCCCCTCGGAGCAAAATTCCGGCATTGTCTCCTGCTTGACCTTGATTAAGAGATTTATTAAACATTTCAATTCCGGTAACTGTGTATTTCTGGGTTTCGTCAATTCCGATACATTCCACTTCCTCGCCGACTTTGACCACTCCTCTTTCAATTCTTCCGGTAACTACTGTGCCTCGTCCTTCAATTGAGAAGATGTCCTCAACTGGCATCAGAAATGGTTTTTCCAAATCTCTGACTGGAATCGGAAAATAAGTGTCAAGAGCGTTTGTTAGTTCCAAAACTTTCTTTGCCCATTCGTCGTTATTATCTTTTGATTCAAGGGCCTTAAGTCCCGAACCTCTGATAACTGGGGCACTTGCTCCATCAAAGCCTTGTTTTGTAAGGAGTTCTCGAACTTCCTCCTCCACCAAATCAATGAGCTCTTTGTCTGGAACCATATCGCACTTGTTTAGGAAAACGATAAGCTTTGGCACACCGACTTGTTTAGCCAAAAGGACATGCTCTCTTGTTTGAGGCATCACTCCGTCCGTGGCGGCAACTACGAGGATGGCACCGTCCATTTGAGCGGCGCCGGTAATCATATTTTTAATATAGTCGGCATGACCGGGAGCGTCCACGTGTGCATAGTGGCGAGTCGGCGTTTCGTATTCAGAGTGGTGTAAAGCAATAGTGATACCTCTGGCTCTTTCTTCCGGAGCGCCGTCAATTTTATCCACGCCTTCAACTCTGGCGCTGTAACCATTGCCCTGTCTTGCCAGGATGCTTAAAATAGCTGCTGTTAATGTTGTCTTGCCATGGTCAACGTGACCGATGGTTCCAACGTTGATGTGTGGCTTACTACGATCAAAATCTGCCATATGATTATGTGACATAACCACGGGACATTCAAATCTGGCGAACTCCTCGTTCCGAGTTTTCAAATGCTCGTCACCTTAGTGCTAACTAAGGCTCCTCGCCTTTTCAAACTCTCACATCGGATTTCTCACAGATTTGAAAGTCCGGGATTATATCGAAATTAATTAATGATTAATAATAAAAACTTTGTCATTTTGGGAAATTCCAAAAATTCAGTGTTCGAGATGACCTGAATTTTGGGAACTTCAAAACAAATAGTCGCAAAAAGCGACAGTAACTATATTAGACAAGTTAATGCCAATAGTCAACCCTTTTAGAACTTAAGAGTTTTAATGTGGGTCAAAGCTTTTTCGAAAGCTCTTTGTTCCAGCGTGGGAGCTAATAAAAACGAGGCTTTTAAGCCGGGATTGATTTTTATTTTTGGACCCTTTTCTGTCATTGACCCGACAGCAATTTGTTTGTCGTTAAGCAAAACTTCGACCTTATGCGAGTTTTTTGTGTAAATTATTTCTAATTTTTTTCCTTCAAAATCTAGGTGGATGACATTGGTGTTGGCTGTGGGCGTTAGAGTGTTTTCCTTTTTTTCTTCTATTTTAGGCTTTTTTAGAATCAATGGTTCTTTCTTAACCTGCTTTTCTGGGACTATCGGGGATAATGCTTTTTCTAGAGCCTCCTCAAAAATTGAGGCTTCTTTCAAATCAAACATCTTGCCGCCCTCGCCTAAAAATTTTTTTTTCTTTTCTTTAATCTCAAAATATTTTACTTTGGAAAAAGCCAGCTCTCTTGGCTCATCTTTTGCCGGCATTTCCTTATCCACTCCCAGTCCCGCCATAAGTTTCTTGTACTTGGTTTTATCACTTTCGATTTTTTTATTATAAGAAACAAGATGTTCAATATAATCAGATCTAGCTTCCTCCAATTCCTTGTCTAAATTTAGATCTAAAATATTGGCGAAGATTTTTTTTGTTGAAATAGTTTTTATATTTAACTCGTTTACCTTGTCTTCAAATTTTACTGGGTTAAGGGGGTCGAGGTTTGTCGGCTTCGGCATATTCTCAAACTTTATTTTTTTAATAGGAATGTGATGTGATGCACTAGAGTCATCTTCTTGCCTAGCTAAAACATCAAAAGGAGAAGTCATTTACACATTATATCTTCTTTAAAACGCGCGAGCAATTTTATTTTTCCTCCACCTCATCCATTTTTATCATTATTTGATTATAGAGTTCAATCTCACCTTCTTGATGAGCTTGCACTCGGGCATCTTCAAGAGCTTGTAGAGCACCATCCTTATCCCCCACAGCTAGATATAGTTCAGAGCGACTTATGTTAAAAGTAATTGAGGCCCGAGCTGTACCTGCTTCAGTGGCCAGTGTTTCTTGTTGTGTGGTCCATTTCAGAACAAATTCTTTTACTTCTGGATCATCAATGCCTCTTGTGCGTAAAAGTTCAATCACTTCTGATTGTTCAATCATCCTTTCTTCATTAGGTATTTCTTCTCCCATAGTTTTTATATTATATTATTTTAAAGTCGCTGGAGCAATAAATCTCGTCGAGTCATAGTTTTTCCTAGTATCTGCGGAACCTGTGAAAAGGTGAGCAGAAAGAAAATTTTCAGCAGAAAATTATTCTGTTACTAGGAAAAATTATGAGGAGAAAGAGATTTATTGATCCTTCTCCCATGTTATTTCTTATATTTTCTCAAAATTTCTCCTTCAATTGCCTGCCTGTCCCCGCCATAAGTCGTATAGGAAAGTTGCTTGAGCTTTTCCACAACTTCTGGATTACCTTTGGGCGAATTGGAAACCCTCACATTGAAAGCCTTGACTGGTTTGCCACCTACAAGCATTTTCATATAGGCGTTAAAGTTATCAATATTCATAATATCTTTGGCTGTGAAAACCGGACTGAATTGCTTTTCTAGATATTCAGCGTCCTCCGCTCCGACTCGGAAAACCGCCAGCGAGCCGACGTTTCCAAACACCGCGTCTTTGATATTTTCCTCAAGTTGAGCGATGAATTGATGGGCAATATTTAAAGAAAGTTTGTATTTTCTGGCCTCGGAAAGAATGGTGGCAATTGAATTTGTGGTGATATTTTGAAACTCGTCAATATATAGATAAAATGGCGGAATATTGGTGCCAGCCGCGTCAACCCTGGAAAGAGCGGCCATTAAAATCTTGCCGACAAGAATGAGACCGATTAAATTTGCGTTGATGTCTCCCAAACGACCCTTGGAAAGATTAACAAGCAGGATTTTTTTCTCATCCATGATTTTGCGAAAATCAAACGAAGATTTTTCCTGGGCGATGATGGGCCTCATGATGTCGTTAGCCAAAAAGACGTCAAATTTTGAAGTAATGTAAGGCACAATGTTTGCAAGTGAAGCTTCCCCGCCGGCTTTTTCGGCCACTTCCGTCCAGAACTGAACAACAATCGGATTTTTGCAGTTAGAAAGTTTCTGTTGGCGAAAAGCTTTGTTGGTCATAACTCGCGAAACATCAAGAAGGGTACAGCCGGTGTCCGGATCTTCAATAACAAGCATGGTGGCATTGCGGAAATACTGCTCAAACATAGGACCCAAAGCTTCCGGCACCTTGCCATAAAGTTTTTGGAAGATACTAAAAAGTTCGTTGACCACAAAAGTTTTCTGTTCCGGATGGGACCTGTCGTATTCCAACATATTTAAGGCCATCGGTCTTTCGGTGTAACTCGGATCAAAATAAATGACATCCTGAAAACGATTCTCCGGAATGTTGGACAAAATATCCAAGACATCACTTCCGTGCGGGTCTATAAAACAGACGCCGTTACCCCGGGAAATATCTTGAACAATCATACTTTTGAGCAAGGTGGATTTTCCGGTGCCGGTCTGGCCGATGGTGTAAAGATGCCTTAATCGATCCTCGTCTTGCATGTATATCGGCGTCTCAACGTTTCTGTAGCTGTTTACTCCGAGAAGAGTGCCTTCTTTGCCTATATTGGCCGGCGCCGGAGCGGAAACCGCTTGGCTTTGTTTCAACTGCGGAGTGGGCGAAAGGGCGGTGTTATGGAAGTGAATAATGGTAGTCAATTCGCGCAGATTAAGCGGCAAAATTTTACTTGGATTGAAGCTCCTGAAAGAAAAATCCCGAAACATCTTTTCTAAATTGCTTTTCTCCTGACGCTTGGTCATGAGCCCGTTGCCACCGGGATTGCTAAACTGATTGAAACTTGACTCCATCCCCCGCAGTATTCTTTCGGCCTCTTCTTTTGTTTTGGCTGAAGCTATCAATCGGATGTTTGTGGCTACAATCGGGCTGTCGATTTTTTGTTTGATTTTTTGAATAGCTTCCGCATCAATAGCTTTTTTATCAGGTTCTATTTTGGCCGGAGATTTGAAAAACGATAAAAATATGCTTCCTATGGAATCCTGGGCGCTGTTTATGGCATCTTTTGTCGGAACTCCTTTTTCTATCTGTTCTATAACATACTCATATTGCTTATTATAGTATTCGCCTTTTGGAGCGAAAATTATCTGTATGCCGGCGCCCTCGCCGCTTTTTTGTATTTTAGAAAAGCTGTTTAGAATAATGTTCAGCGGATCATAATCAAAGCTTTCATAGGTCTTAAACTGGTAGGTTGGGTTATTACTTGACTCAACATAAGAGCCGACCGATATTCCACCTGCGTTAAAAATATTGTAATCCGAAGTCATCTCGGTCAGCCTGGCATTGTGGAATATGGAGATTATTTGCTTTTCAAAAAGTTCCTTGTGGCGGTTCGGTACGGCCACATAAAATATGAATTGATCACTGTCGTTGGCGTTGGCAATTTCCAAAACAATATAATTTTCTTTGTAAGTTTTGGTCTCGTCTTTGGCCACCACCGAAAGCATGCCGGCCAAAAACTGCTCCATGCTGGAAATAACTTCTTTCAAACTTTTTGTTTTGCCCTCGCCTCTGAAAGAGTCCGGGTCTTCGGGCAAAACTACTTCGTACAAAGTCATGTCCACTCCGCGAAATTCTCTGGATGAAAGATTTATTTTTTTCTTGTCGTAGCCCTGCTTGACAAATTGGACCAGAAACCGATGGAAATCGTCTTCCAAGTGCGGATCCCGAAAACCGGACAGAATTGACATGGTGTTTTTTATGCCCTTGCTTTCAAGCCTTCCGGCAAGCTCCTCCATTTTTTTATCATGCTCTTCCGGTTCCAGGTTCAGCACAATAGCCTCCATCTCACCTTTGGTTATGGCATATTTGGGATGTAAAACTTCTTTTGAGGGAATATCGCGGTACCTTGATATTTCTTCGGCCACCACATGGTCAAGTTTCACATCAAGCTTTTTGTCTTTGAGCTCTTTTTCTTTGTTTGCTATTTGGTTTCGAAGAAAAATCAGTTCTTCTTCAGGGGAAGTAAAGCGTGCCAGTGCCTCGACAGTACTGCCTATCGGTTTTTCCATACAAGCATTATATCTTTTTTAAAACCCATGGGCAAACAAATAACGAGTGAAGATGATATCTTGGTGGAGTTTTACAGCTATTCTTTTGGCATTTCCTCGAAAGCTTTTGCTCGTTCCTTCAAATCTTTTAGTTTTTGAGAGTAACTTTCTCGGATATCTATATCTATATCCATTGCACGAATTTCCTTTTGTATTAACTTACTGGAATTTGGAAGTCCAAGACTCTCATTGGCTAAATTAGGAATTAACACGAGTGCGTGTGCAATTTGTTTAGATCGTAAATGAAATCGTTGTAGTAACAATTTTATCTTTTCTGGGATTGTTTCTTTTTCTGCTTGATTTAATAACTTAGTCAAGTCTCCGAAAGCTTTATCATATTCTTCTTTTGTAACAGGCACCTCATCAAAGTGACCTTTGGTATCCTGAAAAGTTATATCTCTCAATATATTTGCCTCACTTTGCGCATCTTCAAGATTCATTGCTGTAGCTTGTTCCTCGGGAGTCATTTTTCTAAAACCTTCTGTCATAATTTTTAAGTTAATTTTAATTAACTTAATTCTACCTCCCCCCACGGAATTTGCAACCTCGGTGGTAGAGTATTCTTGACCAGGCCTTGCCGGGTCGTTATTAGAAGATTTATTTATAAATATCGTGATCTCACATCGCAGGCAACCCCGCCCGACTCCCGCATTCCCCGGTGAGGGCGGGGTGGAATGCGCAAAGCCTATCTTGTTAGCAAACATGATAGGCTTTTAGCATGAGAATTCGGAAACTTAACCACAGTGTCTATCAAGTACAGTACCATCTCGTCTGGGGCACTAAGTACAGAAGGAAATATTTAAAACATTATGTCAGAACGGAACTAATCAAAAGCCTGTACCAAACGCAAAGACGTCATCCTGATATCTATATTCATAATATTAACACCGGAGATGATCATGTTCATATGCAAATCGAGATCCCGCCGACACACTCCATACCCGCTGTCATACGTGACATGAAATCCAATTCAAGCACACACCTCAGGAAACGATTTTCATTCATCACTCGAATTTACCAAGACAGCGGGATATGGAGTACTGGATATTTTATTTCCACCATAGGTTTAAACGAAGCCAACATACAGAAATATATTAATAATCAAAACACTGATGATCGTGGAAGAGATGTGACGTCCGAATTCTCATGAGGTTCAAAGGAAACCCCGCCCGACTCTGTACTCAGAGGAGTGCGGGGAGGACGTCATTTGTCTTGACCAGGCCTTGCCTAGTCGTTATTAGAAGATTTATTTATAAATATCGTGATCACCCATATCAGTGAACAAAACTTCATTTTTTGAAATATATCTGAATACTATTCTAAACTTATAATTTACCGAAAAACTTGAGTAATCCTCAAATTTACCATTCAGTTTATGAACTTTCAACATACTGTGACTCTTCTTATTTTTAAACAAATCGACTTTTTTGATAATCTCATCTTGTAAATCATTCTCCAATTTATTGAACTTGCGTATAAAAAAAGGAGAATAAATAATATTAACCATATTATTTAAATTTTTTTGCTAACTCTCTCAAATTCCCCCCTAAACCCTTACCTTGTGCAATCTCTCTCTCTGACTGAAGTATATTTTTTAGTAATTCATTTTCTTCATATTCCCTCAATGCGCGCCGAACAACATCGGCTTTGTTTGCTCCTCGTCCCTCCTTTATCATTCTTTCTATAAATTTCTCCAAGTCCCCTGAAACAGGTATTGATAGTGTGGTCATATTTTATAAATTATATGATAATATAATATGATATTATCATATACCCAAGCCAAACCAAAGTCAACAAGACCCGTATTATCATTAAGCAAGGGAGTAAGGACTCCCCTTGCTCAAGTACTCATCGCTCCCGCTTTTTCCTCCTCAGTCATTTCTCTAAATTCTTCATTAGACATAATTTTTTAGAGCAGAAAGTCTCTTATCCAGATCCACTAATTTACTTTCTCTTTCAGTTAGTGGAACTTCTGACATGCTTGGATGACCTTCTTCATCAGGATTATTTAACGACATATTTTTTAGTTAATTTTAATTAACTTAATTCTACCCCCCCAGCGAAATTGCAAGTTAAGAATTTATTCTGGTTTTTAAAGTAAAGAATCCCGGAGGATTTTTGGCCGAGTTCAAGGCGGAATGACAAAAGGCGAGGAGCCTTACATGTCGTAAGGTGACGAGCATTTTGGAAATTCCAACGCAGAAATCGGACAAAAAGACCCGAGCTGTGATTATTTCCTACTTTCTACTATGCTTTTCTCAACGTTTGGTGGCACAACTTCATAGTGATCGAACTCCATCATAACTGATCCTCTTCCTTGTGTCATAGAACGAATATCTGTGGTATAACCGAACATTTCAGAAAGTGGCACTTTGGCGTGGATAACACGGAGCATCCCCCTCTCATCCATTCCTTCAATCTGTCCACGCTTACCCGAAAGCGAACCGGTGATGTCTCCCATGAACTGCTCCGGCATGATAGCCTCAACTTTCATAATAGGTTCAAGTATTACAGGGCGAGCTCGTTTTGCCGCGTCTTGAAAAGCTTGCGAGCCGGCAATCTTGTAGGCAATTTCGGAAGAGTCCACATCGTGGTACGAACCATAAGTAAGCTCGCAGGAAACATTGACCATTTTGTAGCCGGCCACAATTCCCCGATCCATGGCCTCGTGAACTCCTTTCTCCACTGCTGGAATAAATTCTTGGGGAATAACTCCACCTTTGATTGAATCAATAAATTCAAAGTCCTCATAACGCTTAACATTTTTTGCAATCTTCTTTCCTTCAACCAGTTTCTCCATCGGTCTAAGCGTAATCTTAACGTGTCCGTATTGACCTTTGCCTCCAGTCTGTTTGATATACTTCTGCTCGGCTTCCGCTGTTCCAAGTATAGTTTCTCTGTACGCCACTTGGGGTTTGCCAACATTTACTTCCACACCGAATTCCCGTTTCAATCGCTCAACCATAATTTCCAAGTGAAGCTCACCCATTCCGGAAATAATACTCTCGCCTGTATCAATATTGGAAGAAATAACGAAAGTCGGATCTTCATCGGAAAGTTTTTTCAAAGCCATACCCATTTTTTCCTGATCGGCTTTGGTTTTAGGCTCAATTCGCAAAGAAACCACCGGATCAACAAACTTGATTGGATCCAAAATGATTGGATTATTTTCGTCGCAAAGGGTGTGAGAGGTCTTGGCAGAACGGAGCCCTACCGCTGCGGCGATTTCTCCGGCAAAAACTTTTTTCACTTCTTCTCGCTTATCCGCCTGGAGACGGACAATTCTTCCAAGTCGTTCTTTATCTCCTGTTGTTGAGTTGTAAATATAAGTTCCGGCTTCAATTGTCCCGGAATAAACTCGGAAAAATGTTAATTGCCCCACAAACGGATCGTTTTGAAGTTTAAAAGCTAGCGCGGCAAACGGTTCGGTGTCAGAGGCCTTCCTAAATATCTCCTCATTTGTAGTAGGATCAAGCCCCCGTACAGGAGGCATATCAAGTGGCGACGGAAGATAGTCGACCACGGCGTCTAAAACAAGTTGTACTCCTTTGTTTTTTAAAGCCGAACCAGTTAAAACTGGAATAATTTTTACAGCAAGTGTGGCTTTTCTAAGTGTGGATTTTAATACTTCAAGTGACGGTTCTTTTCCCTCCAGATAACTAGCCATGAGCGTATCATCCTGTTCAACAATCTTTTCAATGAGTTCATGGCGATATTTTTTTGCTTCTTCTAAAAATTCAGCCGGAATTTCCGCTTCACGAATGGTCATGCCCATATTGCCTTCAAAATAGAAGGCTTTCATCCTCATCAAATCAATCACTCCTTCAAATTTTTCTTCCAAACCGATTGGGATTTGTAAACGCACAGCATTTTTGGTCAGTCTGTCCAAAATAGAAGTAAAAGAACGTTCAAAAGATGCGCCTGTTCTATCAAGTTTGTTGATAAAACATATTCGAGACACATTTCCATCGTCGGCATATCGCCAGTTGGTTTCTGATTGCGGTTCTACTCCGGCCACTCCATCAAAAACCACCACCGCACCGTCCAAAACTCGCAAACTTCTTTTTACTTCAGCAGTAAAATCTATGTGTCCGGGAGTGTCAATAATGTTGAAACGATATTCTGGCTTACTACCTTTTGGAGCATATGTAGGATTCCAAAAACAAGTGATAGCCGCCGCAGTGATGGTAATGCCACGCTCGCGCTCTTGCTCCATCCAATCGGTCACAGTCTCACCCTCGTGAACTTCGCCTATCTTGTGAGTCATTCCTGTATAAAAAAGAATTCGCTCTGACACGGTTGTTTTACCCGCATCAATATGCGCGATTATCCCAAAATTGCGAACTTTATCTAATGAGTAATCCCTTTGCATGAGTAATGAAAATTGAATTAAGAATTATGAGTAAAAAAAATTCCGAAACGGAACAGGTAGACTATATACCAAATGAGCATTTGTTGCAACGATTCTACTCCTGTGATAAAAATATGGCAGAGGAGTAAAAGAAAATGACAGCGAGTGCAATGATTGGTAAGTCGACGGATACTAGAAAGTCGGGAATTCCAGGGGTAACCGTCCTGAAACCGGCAGTAGTGTTTTTGCATACCCCTAACAACGAAGAGGTTTTGGTCCTCTCCGTTGGAAGTGAGGGTGAACACGCCGGCAAAGCCTTCAAGAAAGACAACGAAGGTGGCAAGTGGTGTCCCTGTGAGGAATTCGAGCTCCCGAGACCCAGACCATCAAAAGTCGACGAAGCCGATTCGTAGCTCCATCCTTTCATGCACACGCACAGGCGCCGTTGAAAAACACGGCGCCTTTTTTCACCCTCATCTACGCCATGGCTGAGATTGAGGAATCATAAGATCTAGCAAGTTTAAATGTTTTAAAATTATCTCCTATTTTTATTTCTTTAAGATAATCCAGAAAATCTTTTGGTAGTGGTGATGGTCCAACCCAAAC